>JAJFLS010000069.1 GCA_021772595.1 Opitutales bacterium | reverse complement strand
CGGTGGATCGGCGAAAACCCGCAGGGCCACACCAACGCGGCAAAGCGCGGACGGGTGTGTTGATTGCTCGTGCAACAAAGATGAATTTTCCCACGGATGACACGGATTTGCACGGATGAGATGAGGATGAATTTTCTATATGAGTACTTTAATCCGGATGATTTAGTACAAGTTGACCGTTTGATGCGTCTTGATCCGTGAAGATCTGTGTTATCCGTGGGAAAATAGTAACTAATTTTTATAGCGTATAATATTTATGACTACACCCGTTAAGACCAACTCATCGTCTCGCTCCGCGACCGGCCGAATGGCGGCAGTTCAAGAAATGGCGGGACTGCAGCGCATGCTTTTCGAGATCGAGCGGGAGTTCGTGCGAACCGCGACGACGCTTGTTTATCGCGTGGGCGATATCGAGCTGAAGTATTTGATTTGTCAGCACGTTTGGGAGTCGGCGGGTCACGCGCGGTTTTTGCGAGAGCGCGGTCGCGAGATGAGCGGATTCGGCAAGGACGAATCGGTGAGGGAATCGTACCGCAGTATTTTCGAGGAAGCAATCAGAGTGGAAGATCCACTTGTCGGCTTGGCGGGATTTTACGGAGTGTTGAAGCCTGCGCTGCTGGCGGCCTATCGGCATTATCTAGAAGCGACGCATCACTTGGCGGATTGGCCGTCGCGTAAACTGGTCGAAGAGTTTATTGCCGACGAGGAGCGTCACCTCGATGAGATAATACCTTCCATCGAGAAGATTGATCTCGGCGAGTGGGGCGAGCATCTTTCGGAAGCGCTCGATGCGATTGGCGGATGGCTTGGGGAAAGACCGGCCACGCCGCTGCCTGAAGGCTTTAAGTGGACGCATCTTGACGCTCCCTACGAGCACGCGGAAACCTGCAACCGTGGCGATTTCCCAGTTTGCTCAAGCGTCTTCGGGCACAACCCGGACGAGGATCCGATCGTTCGCGAGTGGCTGGAAAATCCGGATACGGATGCCCGCGTCATTCGTCTCATGGTGTATGTTTGGCTCATGATGGAACTGGACGCAGTCGACTATCTGGCGACGATTTTCTACGACACGCCCGATGCTCCGTTCGAGCTTCACTACGATTTGGCCCGGCATTTGTGGGACGAGTCGCGGCATAGCGCGTTTGGGTTTCGGCAATTGCCCAGGCTCGGCGTCGATCTCAAAACGCTGGAGCACTCGCTCGATCTCTACAACATCCTAGTCAAAATGTCGCCGCCGGAGCGCTACGCTATGATGACCATGGAATTCGAAGCGGGCAGCTTCCCGGTCAAAGCCAATGTGATGGATCGCGTGCGCGAACTAAGCGACTTCGAGGCCGACACACTGTTGGCATTCGATCGGAACGACGAGCAGCAGCACGTGCGTTACGGCCACCGCTGGCTTCCGGAAATCATGAAGCTTCATAATGTGGAAGGCCCAGTGGACGCGTTTGTCGAAGCGACTAAGAAGCGCTTTGAAGAGATGGCGGAGATCCACGGCGGAAAGACGCCACATAGTCTGATGCCGGAACGGCGGTTGACCGGTAACAAGCTTTTGGCTCTTGCGAGGATCGAAATTTAGTTTGCCCGCAGGTGACGCGGATTGTCTCAGATTAGTATCCAATAAATTGTTGTACGTATGGATTTAATACTGAAGTATCGCGGGGTAAACCCGCTCCTACAATTAGACTGCCTAGATGATGGATGTAGTAATTTTATCTGAGAAAATCTGCGTAATCTGCGGGCAAGAATGATTCGATTTTTATAGCTTATGCCTGATTCTTCTTCTCATGAATCCTCGGAGGCTCCTTTGTGGGGTCTTTATGGAGATCTGCGGCCGGAGCAGATCGAAGCGATTCGAGATCGAACTCCTGTCGCGTTCGTCCCGTGGGGAGCCTTGGAATGGCACAGTTTACACGCGCCGATCGGGCTCGACTCGATCAAGGCGGAAAACATTTGCGCGGCGATCGCGGAACGAACGGGCGGCGTTGTGCTCCCAGCCATTCCGCTCGGCGTGAACACGATCAAGCCGTACAAAGGATTTCCTCACTCGATCGATACGTCGGCGGGACTGGCTTCCAGCGTTGCCGAAGAAATTTGTATCCAGTTATCGGATGAAAAATTCAAAATCGTCATCTTGCTGACAGGGCATTATCCGCCGGAGCAGATTGACGCGTTGGAAGAAGGCGCGCGACGAGCGACGGAAGCGACGAACGGCACGCGGTTTCTCGTGTGGGCAGACAATCAATTGATGGGCGACGCTTTTAAGGGCGATCACGCGGGAGCGACTGAGACGTCGTTTCAAATGCTATTCGCTCCGGGTAGCGTAGATCTAGCGGCACTGCCGGATCGCGAAGTGACGCTGGATGGAGACGGGATAATGGGCGAAGATCCACGCGAGGCTTCAGCCGAAAGAGGGGAGCGTCAATTGGCGGTAGTGCTCGAGAATGCGGTTCCCAGGATTAAGGCGTTATTGTCCGAATAGTTGGTTTAATAAATGGATCTATTGCGCAATCTGATGGTAGGGCTGCCTATCCCTAGGCAGCCGAAAATTGAAGCGAGTTGCGGCTGCTTAGGGATAAGCAGCCTTACCTTTGCGCCCCTAGATAAAGTGGGATATCAATAGCCTTTCCAAAATAACGAATCATGAAAAAACGGATACTGGGACGAACGGGTCTCGAATGCAGCGAAATCGGTCTCGGAACTTGGGCTTTGGGAAGCTCGGTTTACGGGGATGTGGCGAGCGATGAAGCGACGCGTCTCGTTGGCGAATCGCTCGACAAGGGAATCAACTTTTTCGATACGGCTCCGCTTTATGGGGACAAGACCGAAGACGGAATCGCTGAGACAGTTCTCGGAAAAGGTCTTGGGGGTCGGCGGGACGATGTGGTGATCTCCACGAAGTTCGGGCGCACGGCCAAGGACGTGATGCCGGGCAGATTCAATGCGGCGGAAGCGCGGACTTCGTGCGAGGCGAGCTTGCGGCGGATCGGCCGCGATTGGATCGATTTGTTTTTCTTCCATTCGCCATTCGAACCGGACGAGATTTGCGATGACGTTTGGGAGGAGCTAGAGCGTTTGAAAGCGGAGGGGAAGATCCGGCACATTGGCCATTCCGTTTCGATGTACGAACAGACGCGCGAGCTTTCCACCGAGTGGATGCGGGAGCGTAAGATCGACGCGATTCAAGTCGTGCTCAGTCCGTTCAATCGCGAATCGCGACCGCTCATCGCGACGGCGATCGAGCAAGGCTGCGGGATTGTCGCTCGCGAGTGCATGGCCAACGGATTTCTTAGCGGCGGGATCCAGAAGGACACGATATTTCCGCAGGGCAGTCTCAACGCCCGTTATTCGAGAGAGGAGATCGCGGAGCGAGTGGATTATGCGGAGGAGCTGAAAACGCATTTGGTTTCCGGCGAAATCGAGACTTTGCCGCAAGCGGCCTATCGTTGGGTACTGGACGAGCCGGGAGTTTCGATTGCGCTATCCGGCGCTAAAAACGTGGATGAGATGGTGGATTCAGTTCACGCATCGGAAGCGCCATCCTACGGTAGCGATGCGGTGTCTTCGGTGGAGCGGATTCACCGGCAGGATTTTTGTCCGGCCTGAAGGGGCTGTCTTATCATTTCGATCTGCAAAGGCGTCATATTATCTGAATCTTCAAATGTAGGAGCCTGCTTGCAGGCGATTGTTTCCCTGGATTATGACAATGGAAATCGCCTGCAAGCAGGCTCCTACAATCAGCGAACCATCGTTTTCGATTTACGTGGCCTCGGATGCGGGAAGGTCACCCGCTATTGAAGGATGTATCGGGCCTAGACTTGCCAGTATTTCTTAACTTGTTGGGGAAAAACGTCTTAATTTGGCCGATTTTTCTGACCAAATGTCGCGAAGGGACTATTCCGCTTTACCGGAAAAAGAGCTTTTTGATGACGGATGGTGAGGTTTGCCCTAGGTTTTACTTCGCGAGAGCAGCATTGTGACGCCTGCTCGGCTCTGCATGGCCGCTCGTTTGGCCGGCATTTTCCTAGCTTATCCTTTAGTATTTCTATGAATCGAGATGTTTCTTCGCCAACGCCTTTCAGGCCCAAGCCGCCGTACCGGGTTGGTCTAATCGGAGTTACTGGATACGCGTTAGCCTATTTTGAATGCCTTAGTAGTCTGGTGGAAAGCGGCCGCGCGAAGTGGGGAGCAGTCACGATCATCAATCCGCTCGAAGCGGTTGACCAAGTGGAGCAATTGAAACGCCTCGGCGTGCCCATCTATGACGATTATCGCGAAATGCTGGAGAGCGAGAAGCGCAATCTGGATTGGGTCTGCGTGCCGACAGGAATCGGAAGCCATACGCAGATGACATTGGATTGTCTGCGACTCGGGCTCCAAGTTCTCGTCGAAAAGCCACTCGCTCCCACATTGCAGGATGTGGCGGCGATTCAGGAGGCGGAACAGAAGTCGGGGATACAAATAGCCGTTGGCTTTCAGCATACTTATCTCGAAGACACTTGGGACATTAAGAGACGCTTGCTTGCCGGTGAAATCGGAGAGATCAAGCGGGTGGATTGCGTAGGGATCTGGCCTCGTTCGCACACTTACTACGAGCGAAATGAATGGAGCGGCCATTTGCATGACGGAGATCACTGGGTTCTGGATTCCCCGTTGCACAATGGGCTTTCGCACATGGTGAACTTGATTCTTTTCTGGACGGGCGAACGCCTGGAGGGGAGAGCTGAATTGAAACGGGTCAGCGCTGAGCTCTATCGATCGAAGCCTATCGAGGGGTTCGACACGATTCGAACGGTCGCCGAGCTGGATAGCGGGGTCGAGGCTGCGGTCCTTCTCACCCATGGATCGCTGCACCAGATCGACCCGGAGATAGTCATTACTGGGTCGCGGGGCGTTTTCCGCTGGCGGTTTTGCGGTACGCACACTTTCTATACGGGCGACAAAGTCGTTTCTATGAAAACGCCAGGACAGATCGAGATCCGAAGTCTGATGTTCGAGGCGATGGTCGATCATATAGAGGGCAAGCCGCACCGGATTTGCACTAGCGAACTAGCGAAGGGAACCTGCAAATGGGTCAACGCGGTTCACGACACGATCCCCATTCACGATATTCCGGAACAATACTGCAGTAGCGTCGTGGCTGAAAACGGCGAGACTTTCGAGATCATCGAAGATTTGGAATACTACGCGCTGCGGGCCTACTACGAGAAGTGTTCGCTGTCCGAAGCGGGGGCACCCTGGGCGATTGCTCCTCGCGAACGGGATCTGGAAGACTATACGGCGTTTGAAGCGCGTTATTGCACCGACCCGTCGGAACCGATTTCGCGAGCGTCATCCCAGGCGGGAGGATAGAAATCTGGAAAGGCTGTTGTTCACGAAGTTCGTTGAGGAACGAGAAAAAAACCTTATGGCCACAAAAAGGCACAAAGAAGCACAAAAACAAGCGACACCGAGCGAATTTCTTTCGTGCTTTTTTGCGCCTTTTTGTGGGAAAAAATCCTTCGGTCGCCCCTCCGTTCATTCGTGACCTCTGCGCGCTTCGTAGGAAGTTCGAGTAGGGAGTTTTAGTACGATGGAGTTGCCATTATGATTGAATCGGTGGGATAGTAATCAATGGATAGAAAAAT
>JAJFLS010000680.1 GCA_021772595.1 Opitutales bacterium | reverse complement strand
CCGTTTCGACAACTTTGATATCGCCTAGCTCGACATCCCCTGGACCTAAATGCGTCTTGGTCCCTTTCAGCTTACCATCGAGATTGGTACCGATGTAGTTGGCCGCGCCGCGGCTCAAAGCGTGGTGCGCTTCCCTGAAAGTGGTGCCGATCGCATCGAGACTAAAACGGATTGTCCAAATGAGTTCCTGCTTCTTCTCCGTTCTCAATTTCTGCCAATCGTAAGCCATAAGGACAATAAAGTAGCGCTCATCCTTGAGCATCGAGCGCAGTTCCCAACCCTCGCCAGACATCAGCCCTCTCCGCTTCAACGCCCGATCAAAACCGGTCAATGCAGCATTGTTCTTAGTGGATCGGCTCTCTCCATTGGGATCGAAAGATTGCGGATTTTCGGCAGTGTCCGGAGGAAAGTCCTCGAAATTGCCCCCTTCTTCTTCGTCTTCTTCGTCCAAATCTATATCTCCTCCATACACCCCAACATCGCTTGCCTCGTCTTCAAAGATTTCGTCTAAGGACTCTCCTCGATCCCCGTCACTCCCCAGTGCACCACAATCAGGAAATCTCCCTTTTCACGATCTGTTTCAGGGTAGTAATTCCGAGCTTTCATCTCCTTTGACAAGGTTTCAACCACCTCTTCGAACGGCACTTCCCTCAAGCTGGTATCACGGATATTACCCCGATAATGCTCCCCTTCGAAAAAAAAGTAAGTCTCGCGACGAGCTTCCCCATCAACGATTTTCGAGTCCTCGTAATCAATCCGGGCGACCGAGTCCACAAGCACTCGAGCGTTTTTCTTGGCGGAAACGACCGTATTGAAAATCGTCGCGCCGATTAATATACCTATGGCAAAACGAACGATTCGTTTCGCGTTTTCTAGGTTGGATTCCATTTTCATTTCTACATTTGGATTTAGGCTTCAACGCGATCCGCAGCGTTTGAGCAATTGCAATTACAAGTGTTGTTTCGGAGATCGTACAACAAAGGTCGAAACGGGCTACTTCTCCGCAGGCGTTTCCTCCACTGTTCCGAGCACCTCGAGGTCGCCCAATTCCACGTCGCCGGTGCCTAGGTGGGTCTTGGTCTTGCCCAGCTCACCGTCCAGATTCGTGCCGAAGTAGTTGGCCGCGCCGCGGCTCAAAGCGAAGTGCGCGTCCTTGAAATTCGTGCCGATCGCATCGAGGCTGAAGCGCGTCGACCAGACTAGCTCGTACTCCCTCTCCGTCCTAAGCTTCTGCCAGTCGTAGGCCATCAGTATTATAAAATAGCGCTCATCCCTCAACATCGATTTCAGCTCGTATTCGTCCTGCACCGACAATCCCCTTTGATTCAACGCGCGGTCAAACCCGACCAGCGACGCGTTATTCTTGTCGTTCCGTCTTGGCCCGTAATCGTCCAAGGACCGATACTCCTCCGGAGCGCTATCGCTGAAACCATCCTGAGTGTCGCCATCCGTACTGTCAAAAGTCGAGTCCCCGTTATCGACGCCGGGGTCGCCCGGCTCATTGAGGAAAAGCTCGTCGAAATCCTCCTCGATCCCAGTGACTCCCCAGTGGACCGAGATAAGAAAATCGCCCTTCTCCGTCTCTGGCTCCGAGTAGTATTTGCGAGCCTCCATCTCCTTGGCGAGCGTCTCCGCCACCTCCATAAACGGCACCTCCCTCAAGCTCGGGTCGCGAATGTTGCCTCCAAAATGGCGTCCTTGGAACAAGTGATACGTCTCGGGCTGTATCTCTCCATCAACCAGTCTAGATTCCTCATAGCCCGGCCTCGCATAGGAATCGACCAGCACTCTGGCCTGCTTTTTCGAAAAAGGCGAAGCGGCGAATACAGCAGCGGCCATCGCGCAAAAGAGGAAAGAACCCATTGCGGGAACACATTTTCCTATGCGGTATCCACTGTTCATGATCTATAGCTTGCTTAGATAATGCCCTACAACACCGATTGGACGTACAGGGTTACAGATCCTTAAGATTTTTCAAGCGCTAGATTCGCCATGGCCTCTACCAACCCAAGCCAACCGCTTTCGTACGCACGCGGCAGACGAACATATCCACCGTAATATAGAGCGTCGATCCATCATCCCCCCAAGCGCAATTGCTGGCATGCTCTCCAAACTCCAATCGCCCGAGCATATCGCCTTCGGGCGAAAATACGTACAAGCCCGCAGGGCCCGTCGCCCAGATATTGCCCTGCTTGTCGACCTTCATCCCATCGGGCATCCCGACTCCGTCCTTCTTGTACTTCAACGCATCGAAAAACAGTTTTCCTTTCCCCAAAGTCCCGTCCCGAAGAACCGGATACGATCTCCAGATAGGCGCGTCGCTATCCGACTGGGCGACATAGAGCGTCTTCTCGTCCGGCGAAAGAGCGATCCCATTGGGCCGCGTAAAGTCCTTCGTCAGCAAAACAACCTCGCCGTCAGCCCGCCTCAGGTAAACGCCGCAGAAATCCAGTTCGCGCCTCGGATCCTCCGCCCGCTGCGGCAGCCCGTAGATCGGATCGGTGAAATACAAATCGCCATTGGAATGGTACACCAAGTCGTTCGGGCTGTTGAATCGCTTGCCCTTGTAGTTATCGGCCAGCGTGCGTTTCCCACCGTTTTTCGTGACCACCGCAATACGCCGGTCGCCATGCTCGCAAAGCGTCAATCGCCCCATCGAATCGAAAAGCAGCCCATTACTTCCGCTCTCGCCACCATGCTCAACGATACCGGTGTAGCCCGCCGGCCTCAGAAATTCGCTCAAGCCCTCCTTCTCGCTCCACTTCATCACCACGTTTTGCGGAATGTCCGAGAAAACGAGAAACCCGCCTTCCTTGTTCCAGGCCGGCCCCTCCGTCCAAACGAATCCGGAAGCGATCACCTCGATTTTCGCATCCTTGTCGATCAAGTCATCGAGCCGATCGTCGTGCTTGGAAATTTTCCCGATCGTCGGGTAGTTGCTCGGAACAGCCGTGTTACCGAAAAGGTTCAAACCAATCGCCAAAACGGCGGAAAAAACAAGTACGGTGGGGATGGTCTTCATTTGTCGATTCTCCAAATCCACCGCCGTAATGTCGATCTCATTATCCCATCTCCGGGGCGGGCGAAGGGCTCACGCGAAGCCGCAAAGACGCGAAGGAAGAAAGTCGAACCAATCAACTCTTGATCGTTCCCAGTATTTCCAAGGTTGTCGAAACTTCACGTCTTCGCGGCTTCGCGTGAAACAATATCGCCAGAACTGCATTGACGGGAACCGAGCGCGTTCGCTCATTGACTAAACCAGCAGTCCATCGACACTAGCTCTGACATAGATTTCTCCAAAAACGATCCACGATCATGAAGACTTTTTTCATCGCTCTCATTCTAGGAATCTTCATAGGCGCCATGATTACCGCCTATCACAACTCGCCCGAATCCTTCGAGTCGCTCATCCCCTCGTCGCTCAAGCGCGAAGCCGATCAGGAGCCTAACCCGGACCCTGACTCGAAACCCGAAGAGCCCAAACCCGCCGACAAAATCGTTGAGCAGGCCAAAGAGGCCGCCAGCAAAGCCATCGAGAAATCGGGCGAGATCGCCCAGGACATTAAAGAAGGCGCCAAGGACCTGATGGAGAAGACCGATGGAGGCGCGACGATCGTCGAGAAAGGCAAGGACATCGTAGACTCCGCGAAAGACGCGGGGATCAAAGCCACCATTTCCGGCAAGCTCAAGCTGGAAGAGTCCGTCGATTCGAGCCGCATCCAGGTGGAAGTCGCGAATGGATCGGTGACCCTCACCGGAACTGTCTCGTCAGCCGCCGAGGAACGAAAAGTCAGAGACCTCGCGCTCGACACGCGGTTCGTCAAAGACGTCAAATCCGAGCTGACCATCAAACAGTGACGCGACTTCGCGACGAACATTCGAAC
>JAJFLS010000679.1 GCA_021772595.1 Opitutales bacterium | reverse complement strand
CTCGGATAACTCCTGCCGCTTTTACCCAACCGGTGAGACGGTAGTCCGTGTTCGGTTTCACTTTCACCCGGGCAAAGAGCGAGCTTTGAGCTCCCGTCTTTGATGAGATGCTGAAACCGTTTTTTCCTGTCCGGGCTCCCTCGGTGGCAACGATGTAATCAGTCTCTCCCCTGGTGTGGACAGCCCAGCCTTTAGGTAGACCGTTGTCGATCTCTTCGAAAGAGGGATTGGGCAGGAGGTTGGGCCCGGTTATCTTACCCGGACCTCTTTTCACGTTTCCGGCACCACAGCCACGAAGCGCTAACTTGAGCCATTCGTCTTCGGAGTTATCCGGTTGCCTGATCAGCTCGCTCGCCACCTGCTCGACTCGTTCACGATTGGGAAAGTGGGCAAGTTTGGAAAAGGCCGCGAGGCGGACTAGAGGATCCTTCGCCTGGACCACGGCGGTGTCGAAGAAGAGCTGCATCCCTTCATCAGTATTTGCAATGGCACGGATGGCGTTTCGTTTTAATATCGGATCGCCTACCCTAAGAAGGGCGAGTTGATGAGTATCGCGATCCAGCTGATCTAACCCTTCGAGCGTCCACAAAGCGTGAGCAGCCTCGGCTCCGCTCGCTTCGGCGACGCGTTTTTTCAAAGCGGGAACACTGTCGGTTCGATGATTGTCAACCAACAGACGCTGGGCGGCGAGTCGCCAGAATTGATTGTCATGACCCAGCGCGGCGACCAGTTCTTCATCGGACGTTTTGTCGAGTGAGGAGATGCTGGATTCCGTAGCGCCTTCCCATTTCACTCGGTAGATTCGTCCATGCTGCTTGTCGCGATTCGGATTCTCATAGGCATTGCCTTTACCATTAATGCCTGCGTATCCACCACGCTCAGCACTAGGTGTCGGGTTGTGTTGAATGATAAAGTTATACCAATCAGCGACCCAAAGATGGCCATCGGGCCCTACCTCGGCGGCCACAGGAGAGAACCACTCGTCGGCACTAGCGATAAGATTAAAGCGGTTCTTCGCCTGGTATCCGGAACCGTCTCTAAAGTTGTCGAACATCCCCAGAAGATTCCCGGTCGGCCCTCCGATGAAGGCCATACGATCGCGCCATGCGGGAGGGAAATTGTTAGAGGTAGCTAAAGCGTAGCCAGCCCCAGCGGTGTATTGACCGAAAGCATCGACCTGACGAATGTTTGGTGTAATGGGGTGGAACGCGATCTGGTCTGCAATCATTTTCGCGCTCATGGCTATCATGGCTTTCGGGTAAGCCGTCTGCGGAATCCCACCGAAAAAAGCGGGATTACGGTTAGCAGTGGAACCGAAGACATCGCCGGCGGAATTCAATCCGAGCCCCCAGGTGTTGTTGTTGAACTGATGGATAAACTCCATCTTTGAGCCATCGGGCCGAAAGCGGAAGATACCCGACCGGAATTTCAAATCCTCTCCCCCGACCGTTCCATCGAAGCCGGCGTAACCCACCGCTCCGTAGATCCAGTTATCGAGTCCGTAGCGCAGATTGGATGGCCCGGCATGGGTGTCGTAGATTCCCCAGCCGGTCATGATGGTTTCCCTAGTGTCTACTTTGTCATCGCCATCTGTATCTTTCAGGAAAAGGAATTCGGGAACCTGGGCGACGATGATCCCGCCATTCCAGAAAGTAAGCGAGGTTGGTATATTCAGACCCTCGGCAAAGACCGTCACCTTATCGCACCTGCCGTCGCCGGTCGTGTCCTCCAGAATTTTGATGGTGTCATTACCGGTCCCGTCCCTGAGATCGTTCGGGTAATCGACGGTCTCAGCGACCCAGAGTCGGCCGCGCTCGTCCCAGGCCATGAAAATAGGGTTCACCAATTGAGGCTCCGCTGCGAAGACTTCCAGCTCCCAGCCGACTGGAACCTGAGTGTGGTCCAAACTGTCTTCGGCAGAAAGCGGTAGCTGATACTTCAGTGGCTCAGGACGTCTTTCGTAGTTGGGAATATTATCGCGAACTTCGTAGCGAAGAGGCGTTCGATTGGCGACGAAGTTTTGGTATGATTTTCGGCGTTGCTCACCGATCGACCAAAGAATGCCGGACTTCATCAGCGCATGAAATTCCGGCTTCGACCACACCCGCTCATCATGCCCGCTCGCCGTGTAGAAAACGCGACCCTTTCCCTGCGTGCGCACCCAGGTCCACGGCTCCGGTCCAGGCTGAGGGTCGCCATCGGGCCCTTCGCGAACCTGAAGCACAGTTCGGTCCGCTTCATTGTGGTTGTTGTGATAGTAGGTTTCGTCCCACGCTTCCATCTTCGGAACTCCAGCTATGGCGGGATGCTCTGAGGCGATCGTTTTAGGTGAAAAAACGCCTTTGCCGTGTGACTTGAAACGTCCACCCACGACCTGATCAAATTCGAGGATATTTTGGAAACACCAACTCGCGCAGTGGACCGGAACAAACCCGCCGCCACTCTCGATATAGTCCTTCAGATTTTTCCAAAGAGCCCGGTCGAGGGTTTTGTGATTCGCATAGAGCAACACCGCATCGTAGCGGAACAGCTTTTCCCGATCTGAAAAAGCTTCCGCCGGCGTGGTCACATAGTCGAAGTAAATCGCATCCCGACCGAGCGCTTTTGCCAGCATCGGGTAATACAAATCCGAAGGGTGTTGATCCGACTCATGCCCGAGAAACAAGACGCGAACAGGACCGCTTTGCACAACGTTTTCGTCCGCCTGCAGTGAAGAATTGATTTGTATAGCAACAAAAACAATAACCACTTTGGCCCATTGATATAAAAGAGTTCTCATAAGTTTGTTAGTATATAGATTATTCGAAGTATCTCCAGTCTTGCCCAGGCTGGCAAAAGCCAGGGCAATCGCTGCCAATCAACCCAAATTCTAACGGCCAGGCACCTTCTCAGCACCCGCCGGTAGCGGCGCATCCGCAATCGACAACATGCCGCCTGCGGGCAAATGCTTTAATTCGACCTCTTTCATCTGCACACGCATGGCAGGTCCGCGGTGCACCTGAAGAGCGATAACTCCCTTCATCAATCGTCCTTCCTGATCATGATCGATAATTTCGGCGCAGACCTCTCCGTTGAGCTTGTGCACTAGCTTATTGCCGATCGCGATGATTTCGAAGGTATTCCACTCCTCCAGCTCGATTTGCTGAATGGGACCAGTCGTCCCCGTAACCCACTTGTCGCCCGCTTTGTCCACCATCACTTTCTGACCATGCTTCGCCACGATTCCACGTCCACGTTCGTGATACAGCATTCCGTTGTTTTCTGGCTTTGGATGGATGTCGCACTGATAGCCTCCGACCACAAACTCGCCTTTGCTCTTCAGATGCTCCGAGCGATACTGAATCCCCGAATTGCTATTGCCGATTAATCGAACCTTAGCGCGAAGATGGAAGTTTTCGACCTCGCCGTCCCAGATCAGGAACTTGTTGTATTCAAGCGGCTCTTCGTCCGTCGTCACGCCCGTGATCGAATTGTCCTGTACTGACCACAGTTTAGGATCGCCCGACCAACCCTTCAACGTATGGCCATCGAAGATAGTCTCAAAATCTGACTCAGTGGTATTCACCCCGCAGCCAAGCGGAATGATCAGAAAGCCCACAAGGGCAATTACAGTCACCGATAGCGCGACCAGTGGTTTAGATCGTTTAATATTCATAAGATGTTTCTATATTGTTACCGAATAAGAGCTTCATATTTTTAACCACAGATTACACGGATATACACAGATGATTAGGTCTACGCGTCGCTTCTTCGAAGCTAAGCAGGATATGTAAGATTGCGGGGTCGAAGGGAGATCTGTTTTCAGATCAATTAGCTTCCTCACTAGATCTGTGTCCATCTGTGTAATCTGTGGTTAAAACTGCTGTGGGAATCTATTAATTTGATCTGCATTTCGCCTATAACCACGGAGCATAATAAGAAGAATGGGTGCATTAATTCGCCTCCTTTACTCCGTGTGCTCCGTGGTTTATAATACATTTGGCTTAATTCTATATCGTATATGGAGCGCGACGTTTGTAGGTACGCATGCGATTGGCCTCGGCATCCTTGACGAAGCGTTCCTTCTTCGGATCAAAGGTGACCTTGTGACCCAGCTTCCAGCTGATCGCGGCCGCGAAGCTGGCCATGTGTCCGTAGCGAACTGCAGTAGAGTTGCAAATCGGCTGTTCCCGAGTCTTCACGCAATCGAGGAAATTGCGGATATGCATTACCGGGTCCGTGCCAGAGATCTGGTCGTATTTTTTGTTTTCGAGGAGTTTGGGATTGCTGGCTTCAATTTTCTTGGCGTCCCCCGCCTCCACCCAGCCTTCATCGCCCTCGAAGCGCACGGGACAAGTACCCAGTCCTTCGATCCAATCGCCCTCGCCCTTGAATCCGGAAAGGCGCATTACCAATTTAATACCGTTGGAATACTTCGCCTGTATCATTCCATCCGATACGGCTTCAAACTCGATGGGTGTCGTTCCATCGGCATCGGCAGCCCACTGGCAAATATCGATCGTATGCGCGCCCCACTCGGGCAGTCTCCAAGCGGCATACAAGCCCTTGTGATTGCGCCAGCGACCTCTGCAGTACGCAGCGTTAAACGGTAACATTGGCGCAGGGCCCACCCATTTATCCCAATTGATGATCGATGGATCCGGCTCCGGTTCGGCCGGCAAGGGCTCCAGGTATTCCTGCAAGTTCAGGATGCCTGCATGAACCTCCTGGACCTGTCCCAGCTTACCACTGCGAGCAAGGTCGACCGCCAGTTTGAAATTAGGAACATTTCGCCTCTGCGTTCCGGCTTGGAAGACGCGCTTGTGTTTTTTAATCGTGTCGTCCAGCTGCTGGCATTCCTGGATATTCATCGCGCAAGGCTTCTCGCAATAGATATCCTTGCCCGCGCGGGCGGCGGTGATGGAGGCCGTTGTATGCCAGCGGTCCCCCGTAGCTATGATCACCGAGTCAATATCATCGCGCTCCAAAATCCCCGACATGTCGTCGTAGATAACGCAATCCGTGTTCCCGTATTTTTGGTCCGTCTTGCGCTTGATTATTTCGCGCCGCTCTTTTTGAACATCGGCGATGGCGACGAATTGACAGTCTTGGTGCTTGAAGAATCCATCCAGGACCTTTCGCCCCCGTGGGCCCAATCCAATGCCTCCCACAACAATCCGGTTGCTGGGAGCCACGCTTCCATTCTTGCCGAGAGCGCTGGCCGGTATCAGCGTCGGCATGCCAATAGCGGCAGCGGCAGTGGCAGTGGTTTTTAAGAAGTTACGGCGATTCGTTTTTGTATTCATATTTTGTATATTCCTCTAGGGTATTTTTAAGGTAGCGGCCGATCTTCGAGCGACCATTAATATTAAAGTAGCTAATCCCGCTTTCAGCAAAGATTCAAAAGCGATTCGAATATTTGCCAAGTGAATATCGGCGCCCTTTGTTTGCCACCCCGCAGCAAGCTGTCGACTTCGTCGATCGCGGACGAACCGCGACGAGGCATCACGGCAAACAAACGCTTCGCGCTTCGGGGCTTGATGAATCGCAAGAGTCAGAGCGAAGCAAGCTTCGAGGAATGAACCCGGTTGCGATTCAAGACAGACCGGAAGTAGTGCGGTGCATAGGAAAAGACTGGGTTTCAGTCTCAAATCACAATCGAACCAACCACGAATATACCCTGGCCTCATCCTAGGTCAAAATCTCCTTAACTACTTGTGAGTGCTCAACCCCGGTGAGCCGTTGATTGAGACCCCGGAATTTGTATGTGAAACGTTCGTGATCAATGCCCAGGCAATGAAGAATCGTGGCATTGACATCCCGAATGTGAGTTCCCTGTTCTTCGATATTGTAGGCCCATGGGTCCGTCTGTCCCCAATCGAAGCCTCCCTTAACGCCACCTCCTGCCATCCATATAGTGAAGCAGCGCCCGTGGTGATCTCGTCCAGCGCTGTTCGTTCCGAGCGTTCCCTGAGAGTAGGCAGTGCGTCCA
>JAJFLS010000678.1 GCA_021772595.1 Opitutales bacterium | reverse complement strand
CGTATTTTCTTCCCTTCCCCTCGGCTTTGATCTTCTTAATCGTGTAAGAGATTTCGGTGTCTAGCATTTTCTTCCTGACGCGGGCAGCGATGGATGCGTTTGCATCATTGCGTTGGTTTCGGTATGGCTTGCAATGGCGGCAATTACCATCGCTGTCGAACTCTATCTCAGGGTCTGACGTGTCCATGATGCAGTAATTGCAAATTTGATACGATTGGAAATCTTTGGAATAGATGTTCCTGTTTCTGGGATTGTCTATTTTCATGTTATCGCCCGTCTCGAAGGATGTGTCGCGTCAGTTTGGGGACGGTCGAGATGCTTTGGCCCTCATGATGCGATAGATGGATGATGCCCATAGAATAATGGTCGCGAATCCTAGATAAAGAAGGGTGCCGGCTAGGCGCAGGGGTGGGCGTTTGTCTTTGGTATTGAATAGTATGTGATGCTGGAGTAATTCGATTTTGGATTCGGAAATGCCTAATCTCAAAAGCTGGGCGCATATAGCGTCGGAATACAGGCTGGCGATGACTATGCTATCGTACTGAGTATCGAGTATGCTTGCGGGAGAATCAACGGGACGCCCGCAAAAATCGGAACCGTGCTTCTCCTTGTCGTTATCGATGAAGGCAATAACGTCTTGATTGGGACTCAGGGCTTTGAATGCTCGAAGACCGCCTTTGCCGCATCCGAAAATCAGAATCCGCCGTTTTTCATTGGAAACAATCATTTTGTACTAATGCTTAGATAGGGGAACGTTCAGTGGGCTCCAGTATTGGACTTTGCGATTGAAATCGTCGATCCAAGGACAGTTGCAGGGGAACTGAATGGGCCGGTTTGACGCGTCCGAAGCAAGGCTCTTGATTAAGAACAAGTTGTCATGCGTTTTGGCAGACTCAGTGTTTGGGATCTCTCCGAGGGAAGGTGGGAGGTTTAGAAGTTGCTGTAGGGAAAAAGACGTTTGGCTTTCGGTCGCTTCATTGGATAGCTCACTCGGGGTGAAGGGAGAAATAATGGTGTCAACATCCCATTCGACAAGCGCTTGATTCTGTGTCGTTTCCGCATCTCTCAGGGGATTGTAGCCGACGATCAAAGGTCCTCTCTCGGTTTTCGCGCGACACGCTTGATCATTTTCTCCGGGGAATGAGAGGCACAGAAGGGGGCATCCTTTAGGTAGCTCATTTTCAGAAACGCGTGCCCAATCTCGACTTGCGTTTCCGTCTTCGAGAATCGCTTCCGCGATTGCCAAATCGTCTTCGTCGAAGTCGCTTGGAATCAAGCAAGTCCAACCGTTTTCGTAATGGAGGATCCTCTCAAGGAGACTGCTGTAACAACCGTCAATTTGGTCTAGAATCGAATACGCGTGAATGACGAATTTCAATGGATCTCAGGAGGACAATGAGGGAAAACGTTTGCGGCACCCTTGGTCTGGCTGGGGGCCTTTGCAATGTAAAACTCGGATTGATCAGCAGTGGTGGAAGACAAAGTTTGCGGAACTCAAGCTGGACTTCAAAATGCAGTAGCGCTTCAAGATGTAGGCATGCAGATGGGGGACAAACCTAAGGCGCTTTTTTTCGAGGAAAACTATTCTGAAGTATTGCCCCATTTACAGATAGGTTATGTTTCGTTTTTCCATCGATTATTACGGGCGCATTTCAAATTAGAGATAGTGTCGTGGGATTGCGATTACAAAGAGGTTGTCGATCATATTCAGCCGGACATAGTCATTTTTGATGGAAGTTTCATGGGTCGAACGGTGGTTCGCGAAATAGATGTTAGGAATGTGCCGCAGATACCGGACGTTCCTCGAGTGGGATTGATTCGAAAAGACGCAGGTGACCGAGATGTCCTGCGAACTCTCGAACGCCTGGAGAGACTGGGAGTGGAAGCGTTGTTTTCCATCGACTCGGGATTTGGTCAGATTCATGGCAATTTGACGGAACGATTGTACTATTTGCTCTGGGCGGTGGATACGAACCACGCTAGAGATTATGGACTCGAAAAGGATCTGCTCGTTTCGATGACGGGCTATGGCTACTACACCAAAGGCTCGTATCCATGGAGACAGAGCATCTTTCCGGAAGTCGCTGCCAACTTCCCTTCTTTCCTTTCCAATCGCCCGCATCGCTCGACAAAGGAAACTTTGGTGGGAGAAAGTTATGCACGGATTCTCAATCGATCGAAATTGAGCCTTGGATGCGGTGGGCATCGCCGCATTCTTGTACGCAAAATGCTTGAGATTCCCGCATGTCGCAGCCTGCTCGTTACGGAAGAAACGGAAATAACTCGAGAGGCCGGATTCGTAGATGGAGAGAATTGCATTTTCGCCGATAGCGTAAACATAGTGGAGAAACTCGACCATGTCCTGATGGACGAGGAGAGATTGGATGCGATGACTTCGAGCGGCCAGGCGCTAGTCGAGTCTAGACACTTAATCGAAAATCGGACGCAGATTGCAGATTGGTTAAGATTGAGGCGCAAGGGCAATGGGGCGGGATCTATTGCGCAGCTCTCGCCTTTCAGCGGCTTGGGGGTTGAACCGACTCGAGGGTCGGGCGCGACGGTTCACTTGGGTAGCGACTGTCGGGTTCAGCAGCTTTACAGGCAAATGGATCTGGCTTTACGAGCAGCGAACTATGGAGAGATCGATCGACTTCTTGGTAGATTCGAACGATATAATAAGGATAGCGTAGATTTGTCGCTCGCGCGTACGTTGGTTGCTTTTGCAGGAAAGCAATACCGGAAGGTCGTTTCGGAGTTATCCCGGAAATTGGTAGGCGACTACATCGAAAAGCGATGTTCGAACCCGCTCGCCTTAGCATGCTTGCTCTTCTCGATTATTGAATCGGATACTGCGAATCGGGCGATCGAGCTGGCTCGACGTATTCGGCCCATGGATTATCCTATTCTACAGAAAATATGGGAACGGTTGTCTTCGTTGGCGCAAGATCAAAATTTGGAGCCTGTCGAATGGGGTCCGATGGAGCGGGGCGAATGGAATTCCAGCTTGATCTACGATGTGAAATTGCGGGCGATGCGAGAGGATGAGGTGATTGATCGGCTTTTCGGAAGCGCGTTGGAAGGGGTGGATTCTTCGAATCAGATCGTGAAATCGGAACTGGACTCCAAGGGGGAGACGCGGTGGGCAGTGCTTGGAACGGGCGAGTTTGGGAAGAAATGCTATGAGCGCTATTCAAGCAGAATGACGATTGATTGTTTCTTCGATAGTTTTCCTCGAGAAGAAGGCACTTATTGCGGTTTGATTCTCTGGCGCCCGGAAGAGTATCCTTGGGATCCCGAGTTACGCGTCATTGTTACGAACGGGATGTATTGGGAAAGCGTATTCCAGTTGCTAGCCCTTGGCTATGATATCGAGAATATAAGAGTATTGGACCGCGAGTCGATGGAGTTGCTGGAAGTGGATCCAGATACTTTGAAGACCGTCACACCGTAGTCGTCTGATGACCCTTCCCCTTATATCGATCATAATCCCTACCTATAATCGCGCTCATTTTATTGGAGCGTGTATCCAGAGCGTCTTGGATCAAAGCGTTCTGCCAGCGGAGATCATCGTCGTGGACGATGGATCGACTGACGACACGGAAACCGTAGTTCGTTCCGTGGACAGTGAGCGTGTTCGCTATTTCAGAAAAGCGAATAGCGGCGCCCCGGATACGCGCAATTTCGCGGCGGAACGAGCGGAGGGAGAATTCATAATCACCATCGGATCGGACGATGTGATGTTGCCAGGAGCAATGGAATCGATTGTAGATGCGTATCAAGAGAATCCGGAATGCGATTTCTATTATGGGGATTTGATTGTAACTTCTGCTGAATTGAATCCGCGAATACATATTCGCTACGCTGATTTTGAGAATCGCGAAAGTGATTTAGCCTCGGCGCTCGCGTTTACCTCTCAGATTTGCGATGGATTTGGTATGCTGAAGCGGTCTTTTCTGTTGGAGAACGGCGGTTATTCGAGCGAATTCGCGAAGTGCCACGATTGGGAATTCTGGGCGCGTACGAGCGAGCATATTCGCGTCAAGCGGGTCGATGCAGCTCTCGGGTATTGGAGATGGCATGACAGCAATATTTCGGTGAAACGTAATCCGGGGAGTGCGGGCTCGCCTGATCGTATTATACAGGATCGAGGTCGAATGGTCTCATCGCCAGAGGCTCATCTAATAAATCTCGGATGGGAAGGGCTAGAGAACCGTAAACTGGATCGGCCGGTTTATGTTTGGGGCGCGGGAGCTTACGGAATCGCAGTGAAGTTGATGCTCGAATACATGGGAGTTGAACCGGTGTTATTCGTGGATTCCGATCCGTCGAAGTGCGGCACGGAGTTTGAAGGACTGAATGTGGTGAATCCCGAATCGTTGATGAGCGCGAAATCAAAACCGTTTGTCGTCGTGGGCTCTGTGTACGAGCATGAAATCGCAGCGGAATTGGAAGAGATGGGATTCCGCGAAAAAATGGATTATCACCGCGTTCACGGCGTCGAGTATCATCGGATTTGATACGTGTTAAGAGATGAAGAAATTCTCGAATCCGTCTGTGAATCGCTTGATTGAAAACGTCTCTTGGGCAGCTTTGGCGTAGCGGGCGAGTTCTTCTGGATCGATTGGCGAATCGAGTAGCGACTGAAGTTTTTCGTAGATCTGATCGACATTGCCTGGTGCGAAAGTGAAGCGTTCCGAATCGAGCTCAATCTCGTTTACGATATCGATCGTACTATCTTGCAGCAACGAGAAATAGGTGGGTATTTCCGTTGCGATACTTTCTATGATTCCGAGGCCAAGCCCTTCAGCGTATGTGGGGAAAACGCAAGCGGTCGAAATATCGATCAAGGGACGGGTTCTGTCTTTCTGGCCGGCAAAAATTATATTCAGTAGAGGCTCCGAATCGCTGATTTCTTGAAGTTTACGCGCGTACTCTGGATCGCTAGCGGCTCCGATGAGGATGCATGCGATGCTGCGATTCGAATTTTTTGCCAGGCGTTTAGCTGCCAGAGCTAAGTCTCTCTGTCCTTTACCGGGGATGACTTCGCTTACGCAGGTGAATACGATTTTGGTCTGATTCGTGCTCAGCGAATCGACGATCGCCTTGTCCTTTTCGGAAAGGTGATTCGATTTCTCTTCGAAACGAGCGGCGGGGTATACTGCGGCGGTCGGTGTAATCCGCTTTTTGATCGCGGTCTTGATGCAGGCGTGTGAATCCGTTGATAGGAAGTCGCATTTCGACCAGGCAAAGCGATCCATCACATCCATCCATTCGGGACGCTCGTGGCTCCCGAAACCATGTAGCGAGCCGGCTTTTTTAGGGATCTCAATGCCGGCCTTTTCTTGAGCCGTCCAGAGCGCGAATGCGGGTGTGCCGGCGTGAGCGTGCCAAGCGTCAAAACGATGTCGTTGCATTAGCTCCATTAACGTGTGGCTCGACGCCCAAAGGGACGTTGGATCTCGTTTGAACAGTTCGACGCGGTGGAGCTCGACGTTGTGAGCGAGCAATCTCTCGCGAAGGTGGGGCCATTCTGGGGAGTCGGGATGCGTCGTGGAGGCGGCGTGCACTTCATGCCCTCGCTTTGAAAGTTCGCAGCAAAGATCAGTGAATGCGATTCCGGCGCCATATCGAATGATGGTAGTCGCTTGGAGGATGCGCATGAGAGTCTAGATCGGAGGCATTGGCGGAAACCTATGAGTGCTTTGAATTACTCGGTTTGGCCAGCTTCATTGTGCAAGACGCTATCAAACCGCGTTCCGATTTAACTAATTGGTTATGAAAGGCATAAGACTGAAATCGATTGGTTGGCCCGACAATTGCTATGTAGTTGAGCAGACGCGGAAAATGCACTTAATCTCGAACCAAAACTCGAATATCCCCCTTTTTGGCGGCAATTTTTGCCGTGCGATTGCGATTCTCACGATTGGAGGGTTATTTCAGCCATGCACGTAGTCGGATCAATCATCGCGCGGCTTGGTAGCAAGCGGCTGATCTACAAGAACATTCTGCCGTTCGCGGGCAAGCCGCTGATGGGCTTAGGGATCGAGAAGCTGCGGCAGGCGAAGCGGGTCGACGAGATCGTCGTGTCGACCGAGAGCGAGCTGATCGCCCGGATTGCTTTGGATTTCGGAGCGACCGTGATCCACCGTCCCGAGGAGCTGGCAGAGGACGAAACGCCGTCAGTGCCGGTTTTTCGGCATATCGTAAGTCTTTGTCCCTGTGATGTTCACGTGAATTTCAACGTCAATTTCCCCATTTGCGACCCCGCCGTGATTGATCGAGCAGTCGAGCTGGCAATCCAGGATGGCGAAGCGCTTTCCAATCCCTACGCGGCTTGGGCCCAAACACCAGAGTGTCTCGAGAATTACGGCGACCTCGTGAAAATCTCTGCGCACCAGCATGAATTTGCGGATGATCGAGTCGGGCGGATCGACATCCACAACATCGAAGATCTGCTCGAAAACTATCGACAAGAACAAGGCCCGGCTCCGAGCGGCCTTCCAGCGGATTTCTGTCTCGAATCCATTCAAGGAAACCCCCTCGCGAGTCGATAAATCGATAAGGGGCAGTACCTATACGCGAACAGAGGAAAATACTTGTAATGAACCCATTGAAAAACGAATCGTATCCCAAGTCAGCCAAAGCGGTGTTGATCGCATTTACGCTGGTCATCGCGGTGGGTTCATCGGTGATGCAAAGCGCGGACAAGCAGACGCGCGAACATTACACCGCGGTCTCTGAACAACCCCTTCCACGAGAGCTTAGTCCTTCCGAAATAGCGACCAACCAGCGGGTGGCCGAAGAGAGAGCGCGACGTGAGGCGGAACGGAACCGCCAACGCGAGGAAGAAACTAGTATGGCTCAGGAAAAGGAGCTTGCGCGACAGTCCGAGAAGGAACTCCAGGCTAAGGAGAGGGAATCGAAGCGTGTCGCCAAGCAAGAGCGGCTGGCCCAGGCGAAACTGGAGAAACGTCTCGCCGAAGAGAAGCGTCGTGCCGAGAAAGAGAGACAAAAACGCGTCGCCAACGAAGAGCGATTAGCTCGAAAGGATTTGGAACGAAAAATTGCCGAGGAGGAACGCTTGGCTCAGGAAGAACTCAAAGACCGCTTAGCGGAAGAAGCCCGCTTGGCTGAAATCGCGCTTCAGAAGATTCTCGCCGACGAGGAGCAGCTCGCCTTGGAAGAACTCGGAGAGAGGCTCGCCGAAGAGGAGAGCGCGGCTTTGCAGGCGATCGAGCGGCAGGTCGGCGAGGTAGAACGTTCCTCGCAGGAGGAGATCGAAAAGGCTCTCGCCGAAGAAACGCGGATTGCCCAAGCGAAACTTGAAAAACGTCTTTCCGAAGAAGAGCAGCTCGCTCAAAAGGAAATGAAGAAGCGACTCGAGGAGCGGGAACGCTTGGCGAAAGTCGACATGGAGAAGCGCGTTGAAGAGGAGGCCCGCCTGTCCGGCGAGGCGCTCGAAACGCGACTCGAGGAAGAGACGATCGCCGCTCAAATGGCCATGCAGGAAAAGCTTGCTCAAGAGGAACGCGCGAAATTGGACGAAATCGAGGAGCAGCTCGCCGAAGAGAAACGCCAAGAAGTCGAGCGCCGGATCGCCGAGGACGAGCGTAAAGCCCGAGAACTTGCCGAAATGGAGCTCGCCCAGCAGGCCCGCGACGCTGAGATCGCGTCGAAACGAAATCTCGCCGAACGCGAGCGGGAGGCGAAATCGGACTCTAGCGCGAACGGAAAACGTCCGTCACTGGTCGGGACGCTCCGCCAGGTTCCGCGCCGATTGTACGCCAGCATTTCTGCGCCTAAAAAGGGGGGGTACCCAGGATACCTTGCTTTCAAGTCGCCTCCGGCTCTGCGATTTTCAGACGACAATACTCGAAAGTATCACGTCCCGTCGCCGGCGCTGCCCGAATTCTCCATGCTGACCCAGGAGCACGATTCACTGATGATTGAAACGCCATTGTCTGAGGATGTGATTTATCAGAAAGAGCTCTTGAGCCAGGTGATAGTCGAGCTTGAGCCTCACACAATTGTATCCGGAAATATCGATACGACCATTCATCATAATCTTTCGATTGTCGAACGACTCGAGATGGAGGAAGAACGCGTCTCGGTTGTGCGTCCGGAAGAGGTTTTGATTTTCTTTGAAAACCAGCGTGCGGATGGAAACGTCAGGACGATCGTTCCGTTTTCGCCCGCGGTGCCCGTTCAACAACCGGCAGTCGAAAGCAAAGCGACCTATAAAGTAAAGTGATTCAATCAGAATAAGGTATGCAAAAATTTATTACTAACATGGAATCGAGAATCGAAGCCATTGATTTCAATCCTGTCGGGAAGCTCTCATCGCTGCTTCGCTTGATGTTCACGCTCGCTTTGTTCGCGGCGCTCTCTTTCGCGTTCGCTCCGTCAGTGAACGCTTCGGACCCGCCGCCTCACCCCCCTGCTGCTGATGCTCATGAAGCTCCGGCGGAACACGGCGAGGAGTCCGGCGAGGTCGAGGAAGCTGAAGAGGAGATCGATCGGATTGTGGTCATAGAGCCGAAGAAGTATGTCGATCCAAAGATGGCGGCGGACGAAATTTTAAAGGACCTCGAACTCGGGCGTTCTTATTGGAAAGGGGGCGATTACGGATTCGCCGAGAAGTATTTCGCGGCGGCCCTGGGGGTTCCGGGCGACTATCCAGCGAAGGAGCAAGTACTTTTCGAAATGGGGGAGCTTTACCAGGAGGCCGGTTTTTACCCGAAAGCCGCTTCCGCTTACGAGCGATTGGCGCAGGAGTATCCAGATAGTCGGCGTTTGCCGGGTGTATTTATGGAATTGGGACACCTTTATCGCGAGATGGGTGGATTGGAGTTGGCGATTTCCAAATACTACATGGTATTGAATTCGGCACTCAACGGCTCGATCGACCAGATCGATAAGAACAGGATGCTTTCGTTAAAAGCTAAACTAGAAATAGCGGAAACGCATTCGGAGGGGCTTGAGTACGAGGAATCGCTTCGCTTGTACGAGTTGCTGTTCCGACTCGATCTGGAGCCGGTGGAACGCAAGCGCGTGCACTATCGAATTTGTCACTTGCTGTATCAGTTGGGCGAATACCAAATGACAGTTTCGAATCTCAAGCTCTTTCTGGAGCGATACGAGGAGAGCCCTCACGGGCCGGAAATGCGCTACCTGCTCGCGAAGTCCTACGAGAAGCTGGACCGCAAGCCGGAGGCTCTTCGCGAAGTTGTGCAGATTCTGCAACGTCAGTCGAGTCCGGATACGGCGATTGAGAATGACGCGAATTACTGGAAGCAGCGCATGGGCAACGAGCTTGCCAACGAGTTTTACCAAAAAGGGGACTATCGCAGCGCCTTGGCGATCTATCAGTCCTTGGCGAAATACAGTGCCGCGCCCGAATGGCGCTGGCCGGCGGTTCACCAAATAGGGCTTTGCTTCGAGCGTCTCGGCTTGCCGGAAAAGTCGATCATGGCCTACCAGGAGATCCTGTCTCCCGAAGAAGGGACGGTAGGGGAGGATCAGCTAAGCCCGGGCATGAAGAATCTTCGCGATATGGCGAAATGGAGACTTGAACACTTGAACTGGGAAGATGATCTTGTGGGGCGTCTAAGCGTGCTTAGCGTTCAATAAGTCATGGAATCGGATCAGACAGAAGGCATTCTCAAAGAGCATATTCGTTTGTGCGAGGATTTGCACGAGCTGTTCATCGAAGAGGGGAGGATCATGCGTTCCACGGGCTCTCCGCCGGATGATGCGTTCTTGGAAAAGAAGCAGAAGTTCCTCCCGATCTTGGATCAAGGACTGGAGTTGCTGAAGCGTATCAACGAAGATCCTGCCTCGTTTCCTCGAGGCGTGGGCTCGCTTGTAGAGGAGGCCCGGTCTCAGCTGATGAAGCTGATGATGCTTGATCGCGAGAACGAGCGCCTTCTATTGAAAACCTCGCTTCCTCCGAAGATGAAGCAGGCCTATAGCCAAGTCGCCGCTGGGCAGGTGGCGAAAGCCTACAGCAAGTACGACAAGTAGCGGCCGGGGGAGTTATTCTTCCGGACCGACAACTTTCACGCATTTCGCGGCTTCGTTGCTGCAGTTGTTAGCCGACATCTTTCTGGCCCGTCAATTGGCTCCGACCGTTTAAATTACAACGTTGTAATTTAAACGGTCCGAGGGCTCTTTTCGGCGACGGCTGCGGAAATTGAAAAGCGGCTCGGAAATAATCCGAACCGCTTAATAAAATTGGATTCTATTTTGGGGTTAGTGAGTGTATTTCAATTGACCGTCTCGGTCTCGACAGCGTGCTGGCTTGAGCTTTCGACGAGCTGAACCAGTTCCTTGATGTTGAAGGGCTTCGCCAGAGTCGCGATGAGATTTGGGTAATTGAACTGCTCGGCTTCGTCTGGAAAGCCGGAGACGATTATAAATTTGGTTTTGATGTTCTGCCAGCCAGAGAGGAACTCGAGTACCATTTCGCCCGAAAGGCGCGGCATCTTGAGGTCTAGGAGTACAACGTCGAATTGGTGGTTGGGGTCTGAGAGGACGGAGACGGCGTTGTGGCCGTCGCAGAGAACGGACACGTCGTGTTCTTCTCCGAAAATGGTGAATAGAAGCAGGCGGATTGCGGGATCGTCGTCAACGATTAGGATTTTCATGTGCCTTTGCGAAAGTTTGAGTGTTTTTATCTATGCGGGGGTGAATTGGGGAATCTTGTCGCCCTTAGGGTTTAATCGGTCGATTGAACCGAGACTTGGGGTGAAAGTCGATCCGGTAATGGGCTTTAGCGAGGCGTTTACAGGTCAGTTATTTCCGAGCAGGCAGGGCTTGTTCGCAGCCTCGATTACG
>JAJFLS010000677.1 GCA_021772595.1 Opitutales bacterium | reverse complement strand
AAGCAGGCTCCTACACAAGAATTTCAACGCGGACCGTTCCGCTCAGCGTAATTGGTCTCGGATGTTCCTGAATCGTTCTGCTTCTTTTGTCCGGCCACTTTTTTCGGCGGCGTTGGCGACGATGTCGCATTTTGAGCGAAGCGTTTCGATGGCCGATTTTCTGTATTCAGAATTCAGGTGTCCGCTGTTTAGGATACTCTGGAGAGCGTGTATTCGGTAGCTGTCGAGTCCGCGTTGATTGGAGAGTTGGTCTGGATTTCCGCCGTGCTTTTCGATGAGAGGCTGGTCGACAAGCAGCACGGGATAGCGACAAGCGATTCTAAGCCAGAGGTCGTAGTCCTCGCATGCGGGAAGCGATTCGTCGAAAAGTCCGACCGTCTCGAAGATCGAGCGATGAATCACCGCTGTTGACGGCGAAATTGCGCAAAGAGGGAGACAGTTCTCGAAAATCCAACCTTCTTGTTTGCGATAGGCGGGAGGGACGCGTTTTTGCTTTCCTTGGAAAATCCATCTTTCTTCGGAGTGGCAGATTTTGTATTCAGGATTTGATTTCAGGGCGGAGATTTGAGCTTCAATTTTATTTGGCAGCCAAACATCATCGGAATCGAGGAAGGCGATCCACTCGCAGCTCGCCGCCTGAATTCCTGCGTTGCGGGCGGCGCTGACTCCACGGTTTTCTTGAGCGATCAGCTTTATGGAGGGGAATAATGTTTGTATCCAATCGGCGGTGCCATCGGTTGAGCCGTCATCCACGACGATAATTTCTTCGGGGCAACGCGTTTGGGCGTGGACCGAGTCCAGGCATCGTTCGAGGAGCGGCCGTCGATTGAACGTGGGGATGACGACGGCGAGAGAAAAAGGATCCATTGAGGTTTGAGCGTATTCGCTTATTGTAGGAGCCTGCTTGCAGGCGATTGGGCCCCAGTTTATTGCCTGCAAGCAAGCTCCTACAATTGAGAATGAATTCTATTTGTCCGTTTTCTCTTCGGTCTTTTTCTTGAGGAAACCGCCGAGCATCTTTTTAGCGGTGTCTTCTAGTTTTTCTCCTTCGGGAGCGTCGCTGGAATCGATGCCAAGTTTTTCGGTAGCTTTGTTGAGAAGCTGTTTTTTGCCTGCCTTGGTGAGGGCGCTGGTCAGGGCTTTGGAGTCGAGCTTGATGCTCGGATTGTCGATCGGGCCGCGGAGGAATAGAGGAATCGTCAGATTGTCGGCAGGCATTTGAGTGCCTCCCATCGAAAGGGTCGCGCCTTTGAACGTCGACGCGATTTCGAGGTCCGAATCGATCGAGCTGATTTTTCCGGATATCGCGAGATTCATGGTGCCGCCGCTCAAAGGAGCTTGGCCGTCGCTTTTCAGTTTGGAGGCGATGCTGTCGACGGACAGTCCTTTCAGGTCCAGGGTAATTTGATTGTCGGCGCGGCCTGCGGCGGCTCCGAGAGCGAGGGCGGCGTTGAGCGATCCGTCTGACGAGGTGATGCGAATTTTCGGATGGGTTTCGACCAGGCTGGGATGAGAGGAAAGGTCGTCGGCTTCGATCGTCAGCGTGGCATTTTCGAGGTAGTTCGTTTTCACTTGTTTGGCCACGAGGTTTCGTATCCAGACTGTGGGGCTGCCTTCGATCATGTCCTTCTTGGAGACGTTCGTATAGCCAAGGGCCTGGATGCGGCTTGCCAGCGTTTCCTTGAGGCTGGCGCTTTCTTCGCCTTCGCCGGAACTCTCGCCTCCGAGGGCTTCCATCCATTTTTTCACTTGGGAGAGTCGCTCTTTCCATTCGGGCGCGTCTTCAAGCACGCTTCCGAGATCGTTGTAGTCGGGAAGTTGGATGGGTGAGGGGGCGTCATCGGCTGCTCGTTTTCCCACGACCCTTCCTTTGGATTCTCGGGCGAGCCCGGAGCTGGCGTTTTCGAATACAAGGCTGTCGATTGAGAAACGCTTTTTGAGAATGTCTGCGGAGCTGATGTCGGCGACAATGCTATCGCTCGCGAAAAGATTCGTATCCAAAGCTTCAGGATCGGCGAGCGCGAGGCCATCGAGTTCGATTCGTCCTTCGTCGATATCGAGATGCGCATTCTTCAAATCCACTGTGGCTCCATTGGCGTTTTCGAGTCCTCCTTTAATCGCTGCGGTGATGATGGGGTCGCTGAGGCTGCGCAGTCCGACATAGCCGAGGACGATTACCACGACGGCGAAAATAGCGCCGGGGAGGCGGATGGGATTTCCCATTTTCTTGGACAGGAGTTCCTCGTAGCTTTTCTTGCCTTTGCCTTTGCCCAGAAAAATGAATGTCAGCGCTTTGGCCCATTTTGTGGAGGACCATTTGTTCAGTTTCTCGGAGTTTTGTTCGAGGCTGACCATTTTGCGGCGGTAGCTTTTGAGAGATTTTGTCAACCCGAATCCAATACCGATGCCGAGCAAGAGTCCGAGCAATTGTCCTCCAGGGACGACGTAGTATTCGAAACCGAAATAGGCGGTGATGGGGGCGTTGGCGAGCGACTTGAATAGTCCTCCGATCGGGCCTTCAAGGAGAAAGCGACCGATCGAAAAAACGAGCGGCATTGAGACCAGGAGGATTAGCTTCCCCGCGATCGCGGCGAGGCCGGCTAGGAAAAGATTCGCGTTGAGGATGATCAGGCAGAGAGCCCAGAAGACGATCAATCCCGGTGCTTGCTGGAAGCCCGGCGCGAATCCGATGAGCATTCCCAGAACTGCGGCTGAGAAAATCTGAAACGGCGTGGCTTTGCCGCGAATGAGAGAACCAATTTTTCGAGTGATGAGCATGATCGTTAGACGCTAGAAGAGTGAGTTGATAGATGGAAAGGAGGCGGCGGAGTTCCGATTTTCCACGAACTAGGCTGCAAAGGACTCGGTTCTAGAGAATTTCCCTCGGAGTTCAAGCGCGCGGCGCTTGCGACGGAGAATGAGGTCTATTTTTTCGGCTTCTCTAGCTGGAAAGAGGAGA
>JAJFLS010000676.1 GCA_021772595.1 Opitutales bacterium | reverse complement strand
GATGGTCGTCAAGTGCATCGGCATCGACGAGAAAGGCCGCGTCCGCCTAAGCCGCCGCGCCGCTCTCGAAGAACTCGAAGCGCGCAAGCAGTCCAAAGCCGCTGAGGCCGCAGAAGAGGCTCCCGAAGACGAAGCTCCTGAAGGCGAAGCTTCCGAAGAAGAAACCGTAGCGGAAACGGCCGAGTAAACCGCTTTTCAGAGCAACTCAACTTTCAAAGGCCAGAGCTTCACGCTCTGGCCTTTTTTTATCACCCGAATTTCGAAAATGGTAGCGGTCGATATTCCCGCATGCGGGACCACAATCAATCTCTTTCCGTAGCGGAACGACAGCGTCGTTCCGATCAAAAATGGTCGCTCGGAGATCGGCCGCGACCTGACCTAGCCACGTATGAAAATCCTCATTACAAACGACGACGGCATCGACTCGCCCTTCCTAACCCCCCTCGCCGAGGTGTTTGCCAAAAACCACGACATCCTGATCGCGGCGCCCGCATCCGAGCAAAGCTGGATCGGCAAAGCGATGAGCCGCCGAGGACACATCGACATGAAAACCGTCGATCGCTTTCCCTGCCCGGCCTACAGTCTTTCCGGCACGCCTGGTGATTGCGTCAATATCGCGCTGGGCCACCTTTGCGAGGAAGCTCCCGATCTTGTCATTTCCGGTATCAACATCGGCCACAATGCCGGCCTGAGTTTCGTCACCTCTTCCGGCACCATCGGCGGCGCCCTCGAAGCCGCCCTCCACAACCTCCCCGCGATCGCCGCGTCGATGTACCTCGAACCCGATTCCTTCCAGGCGGTCTGCCAGCGCGACCAGCCTTTGAGCGAACGGATCGACCGCCACATTAGACAAGCCGCGGTCATTCTGGAAACCTTCGCGGCGAGCTTCATAGAAATCCACGATCCGAAGTACGGACACGTCCACAGCCTGAACTTCCCGCACAAGGATCTCAATGGCGCGCGAATTCTGAAATCTCGAACCGCAAGAACCGTAACGCGTTCCCTCTTCGAACGCGACCAAAACCGATTCCGCTTCGCCTACCAGCCACTCGAGACCCTCGAAGACGAGGCTCATCCAACCGACAGAAAACACGTTCACCAAGGCGACATCAGCCACACGATTCTCGACTACGCTTCCATTGACCAGTCCAAGTAATCAAATCTCTGATACAAACCCAAGCGAGTCCTGCTCCAACGCACGACCGTTAAAATTACAACGTTGTAATTTAAACGGTCAGAGCGGATCCATCCTCAACATTGACAGCCAGTCTCGAATCCATTAACCGCCTCGCTTCCTTTTCCACAAACGAATGAAACCCACTCAAAAGCCGAATCGCCCATTCTTCTCATCAGGGCCTTGCTCCAAACGACCAGGCTGGTCCCTCGCCCGCTTGGAGAACGCGCTCGTCGGTAGATCCCATCGCGCGAAACCCGCAAAGGCGCGCATCCAAGAAGTCATCGATCGATCGAAAAGCATCCTCGGAATTCCGGACGACTACGTTTGCGGCATCGTGCCCGCCTCCGACACCGGCGCCGTTGAAATAGCCTTGTGGTCACTGCTGGGAACTCGCGGGGTAGAAATGCTCGCTTGGGAATCATTCGGTTCCGGATGGGTCACCGATGTCCTAAAGCAGCTCAAGCTCGACAATGTCAAAGCTCGCACGAGCGAATACGGACGGCTTCCCGATCTTTCCGCGGTCGATTTCGCGAACGACGTCGTCTTCACCTGGAACGGCACCACCTCCGGCGTCAAAGTCCCCAATGGCGATTGGATCCCGTCCGACCGCGAAGGGCTGACCATTTGCGACGCCACCTCCGCCGCATTCGCGATGGAACTTCCCTGGGACAAACTCGATGTCGTCACTTGGTCTTGGCAGAAAGTCATGGGCGGAGAAGCCGCGCACGGCATGATCGCTCTCAGCCCACGCGCCATCGAGCGCCTCGAAACCTACACTCCTGCTTGGCCGCTTCCTAAAATCTTCCGTCTCGTAAAAGGTGGCAAACTCATCAAAGGCATTTTCGAAGGTGCCACGATCAACACCGTTTCCATGCTCTGCATCGAAGACGCGGTGGACGGCCTTAAATGGGCAGAAGAAATCGGCGGACTTCCAACATTGCTGGAGCGATCCAACGCGAATCTGAAAACGATTGAGGCGTGGGTCGAGAAATCCGACTGGGTCGACTTTCTCGCCGAAAACGTCGAAGAGCGATCCAACACATCGATCTGCCTCAAGATCGTCGATCCCTGGTATCAAGGACTTTCCGCGGAAGAGCAGACGGCGAAAGCAAAGCAACTCGTCTCGCTCATCGAAGCGGAAGCCGTCGGTTACGATTTCGGATCCTACCGCGACGCCCCTCCCGGCATTCGCATTTGGGGCGGAGCTACCGTGGACGCGCAAGATATTGAATTACTATTGCCCTGGATCGACTGGGCGTATGGGGAATTAAAGTAGGGAAGACCGGCTCAACAGAACACGATCAATCCTTCCGCAAGATCGGCTTCTTGTCCCAAGGCAACGCCACCTTCACGGGTTTGCGACTCCATACTTCGAATACGTCGAAAAGCTTTCCAGGATTGAGAATGCCGTTCGGGTCCAACGCTTTTTTTATCGCTCGCATTGCCGCGATCTCCGCCTCGTTCCGAGCGACTCTCATAAAGGGAGACTTCGCGAGTCCTATCCCATGCTCGCCCGAAATTGTGCCGCCGAGCGCGACCACTTTTTTCATCAAGTCGCTAACCGCGCCTTCCGCGCGATGCATCTCCTCCTTGTCTTCGCGATGGAACATGATGTTCACGTGGAAATTCCCATCCGCCGCATGGCCGAAGGTCGGCATGGGCAGATTCCAGCGCTTTTGAAGTCGCCTAACGAAATCCGAAAACTTCAACTGGCTCTCGAGCGGCACAACAATATCCTCGTTGATCTTCGCGTCGCCCATCGCGAACATTGCTCCGCTGCACTTCCGCCTTACCTCCCAGAGATTCTCCGCAGCTTTCTCGGTGCGCGCGTCCTTGAACGCCAACGCCCATTGCTTCGCCCACTTCGCCACTATTCGTTTCGCCGATTTCAGCTCGTCCCGGCTCCCATCGAATTCGATAAGCAGCAGCGGCTTCCCTCCGACTTCCTTGAAGAGACGAACGCCTGCGATGTCCTCCGCGCAATAGACCGAGTTTTCATCCAAGTACTCCAGAATCGACGGCGTCGCTCCTTCGCCGAGCAACGCTTTAACCGAAGACAACGCTTTCCGTTCCGTCTCGAACGCCGCGACGCAGGTCCAACGTGATTCCGGTTTTGGAAGCAAGCGTAGCACCGCCTTCGTCACCACTCCGAGCGTTCCTTCGCTGCCGATCCAGAGATCGCGAATATTGTAACCGGTCGCGAATTTCTTGTATTCGCCTCCCCAAGACACTTTCTCGCCGTTTGGCAAGTAGCCTTCCAAGGCCAAAACGAAATCGCGCGTCACTCCGTATTTCGCGCATCGCATTCCTCCGGCATTGCAAGCGATGTTCCCGCCAATTGTGCAGTACTTCAGCGAAGACGGATCCGGCGGATAGAACAGACCTTTCGCTTCTGCTGCCTCCTGAATAACCCCAACCACGGCACCCGGCTGTACCACCGCCATCGCTTTCTCTTTCTTGATCGTGATTCGATTCATCCGCGAAAAATCCAAGACCCAACCGCCTATTACCGGACTAGCGGATCCAGTCAAAGACGTGCCTGCGCCACGCGCCGTTACGGGCACTTTGTATTCGTTCGCCAACTTCAATACGATGCCCACATCTTTGTCCGCACGGGCTCGGATCAAGGCATCGTACTCGAACGACAGTTTGCTGCTGTCGAAAGACGCCATGAACTTCTGATCGCCCTTTAGGATGACCTTTCGATCTCCGAGGCTTTCGAACAAACGTTCCGTAGCTTTCTTGTAGGATTTTCGTTTCGTCACTATCACTCGCCAGATTTGCCCCACTTCTTCCGAAGAATCGCCATCATTTCGTCGATCTCGCTCGTTCTAAGAATCCAAAGGAACATCAAGTAGACCAATCCGCCCAGCGGGATCAAGACCAGCAAAGAAACGATCGCTCTCCATGAGCCTAAATCGAATTGATCCAATCCCGCTTTCCCGAGCCATACCGCTCCAGCCATCAGACCGCTTCCAATCAAAAACCTCAAAACCGACGGTCCAATCATACGCAGCTGCAATGCGTTTCCGCTAGATTTCAGAGCGAAATGCAAGTAGACCGCCTGCAACGCGATCGCCGTGTTGCTCGCGATCATCAACGCCTCGACGCGATCGAGCAGACGCAAGAGCGTTAGGCTTAAAACCAGATTCACAGCCAGCCCAATCGTCGAAGCCTTAACCGGTGTCGTCGTATCCTTGAGTGCATAGAAGGCCCGCACTTCGATGGATACGAACGAGTAAAACGGCATTCCAATCGCGCAGATAATCAAGATCGGAACCAATGCGTTCGTATCCGCTTCGCTGAACGCGGCACGTTGAAAAAGCGTAGAAATTATTTCGGGCGCCAACAAAGAGAGCCCTACCGTCGCTGGCAACGCCATCATCATCGACAGGCCGACTCCCTTTCGATAGGTGTTCCCGAAATGCCCACTGCGACCCTCCGCAATCGCTTTTGACATGGACGGGAAAATAACCGTCGATATCGCGATTGTGAATACGCCGAGAGGCAGCTCGACGAGGCGATTCGCGAGATTGATCAAAGCCGCGCCGGACTCGTTAAAATCCAACGCCAAGCCCCGCGATATCATCACATTTATCTGGTGAGATGCAGTTCCGTAGATTCCCGGCAGCGTCAAAAAGAGCACAGCCTTCAGCCGCGGAGAAGCGGAAAAATCCACTCTAGGCTTCCACCCTTCCCGCATCAAAGCCGCCATCGGAGCGAGCAACTGCAAGGTCCCGCCCAGCAGCACTCCCGCGCACAGAAAGTACATTTTCTCTCTCGCATCGTCGCCCCACAGCCAGCCGCCCACGCCTAGCGTCAGCAGGATACTGCAATTGAGCCAGACCGCCGTCATCGCTGGAATCGCGAAGCGATTAAACAAATTCAGCGCCGCGGAAATAACCGCCGCCAAACAAATCAGCAGCACATACGGAAAAAGCAGTTTTGCCAAACCAGCGGCCAATATCCAGTTATCCGATACCGATACGCGCTCGATGATTTCGAAGCTCACGTAGGCCAGTCCGATCAGAGCGACGCAAACGACAAAGAGCCAGCTGAGCGTCTTATTCACCAATCGGTAGACCGCATCGCGTCCGTGTTCCGCCAGTTCCTCCGACAGGTTCGGCATCAGCGCCGCCGTCAAAGCCCCCTCTCCGAGAAGCCGCCGAAAAAGGCTCGGCAAAGTAAACGCCGTCGTGAACGCCGAGTTCCAAAGACTCGCCCCGAACACCGCGGTTACCAGCATATCGCGAAGCAGCCCGAACACCCGCGACAACATCGTCATTGCGGAAACCAGGCCTATTCGTGACAACGTTTTGGACATCACCCACATCACAGTCAAAGACCGCAGCCGAGCAAGACATTTGGCTCAGCCCCTAAAACCCTAACCAAATCTACAACTGACATTGACACGCGAAGCTGCGAAACTAGTTATCTAGCCCCCAACAATTACTCCTGCCCCCAAACGCCCAATTTCGCCGTTCCTTAGAACATGGCGCCCGACAAGCTGACTAAATAGCCAACGTTACACTTTATAGAAAATGAACTTGATAGAAACCTTGATAGGCAAATTGCAGAATCATCCTAAACGATTCGTCTTCACCGATGGCTATGACGCGCGTGTGCTTCAAGCCGCCCGCCAGATCGTGACTCGGAAAATGGGTGTGCCCGTACTCATCGGAGACCGGACGTCGATAAAAGACAAGGCCGTCAAACTCGACATCGCCACCAAAGGAATCCGAATCATCGAGCCTGAGCGAAGCAACGACCTCGAGCAGTTCACCGGAGACTTGAAGTCCATCGTCAGATTCGCCTCGCTCACAGATAAGGAAGCTAGAAATCGAGCGCTTGATCCGATTGTCTTCGCGACGCTGATGCTCAAGCGCAACCAGGCAGACGCGATCATTTCGGGAGCTACTGCCAAAGCGTCCAGCGGCCTTCGGCCCCTCTTTCAGATCATCGGCACTCAACAGCGGGTGAAAACCGCGTCATCGCTTCTCATCATCGATATGGAAGCGAAGAATGTGGGAATCGATGGAGCCATTTTCATGGGCGATTGCGGCGTTATCCCTGAACCGGACGCCCAGCAGCTTGCCGATATCGCCGTGAACACGGCAGCGCTCGCCTATCACATCACTAACTCGCGACCCAAAGTCGCCATGCTGAGCTTCTCGACCCACGGCAACTCGAAACACGCTTCGATATCAAAGGTGCAAGCCGCTACCAAGCTCGCTCGCGAAAAAGCCGAGCGATGGGACCTGGAAACCGACATTGAAGGCGACATCCAGATCGACGCCGCCCTCGACCGGACCACCGCGATTCTCAAAGGGATCGGCGACAGCCCGGTTGCCGGCGACGCGAATGTTCTCATTTTCCCCGATCTCAATAGCGGCAATATCGCCTCCAAGCTGATCCACATTCTATCGGGCGCCAACAAGTACGGTCAGATCATAATGGGCCTCAACAAACCGGCCGCAGAAATCAGCCGAGGCGCCACCGCCCATGACATTCTAGGTGCCAGCGCTATCGTCGGTTGCCAGGCCATCGACCACCAGTTGCTCTTTGCTCGCGCGGATGAGGATTGACGAGCGCCCTCGGCGCCGGGCATAGATACGATTTCTCGATCATATGACGACCGGTAAATTAAAGACGCGCCCAAACAACAACGCCACGCATCGCGTATTCGTAGCCGGAACGCGGATGAACGACGGCAAGACCACCACCTGCCTCGGTCTCTTCGCAGCGCTTCAGCAGAAATATAAAAAAGTCGGCTTCATCAAACCAATCGGCCAACGCTTCGTCAAAATTGAAGGCCAGCTCATAGACGAGGACTCTGTGCTCCTCGAAAAGATCTACAAAGTGGAGACGCCCATCGCGTCGATGAGCCCGATCGCCATCGACGGCTCCTTCACCAAACGCTACCTGGACAATCCCGCCGAAATCAGCGCCGAGCTTACCCACAAAGTGTGCAACGCCTTCGATTGCGCTTCCTGGGAAAAGAACTTTACGCTCATCGAAGGCAGCGGACACGCGGGAGTCGGCTCCGTATTCAATATGTCGAACGCCCGCGTCGCGAAACTGCTCGGAGCCAAGGTAATCATCGTGAGTGGCGGAGGCATCGGCAAACCCATCGACGAGATCGCCATGAACAAGGCCCTGTTCGACCAAGAAGGCGTGGAGGTAATCGGGGCGATCATCAACAAGGTCAATATCGAGAAAATGGAGTACATCCGCAAGTACACCGGCCTGGCACTCGCGAATCTGGGCATTCCCCTGCTCGGCTTGCTTCCCTCCGAAAAAGTCCTCGCCTCGCCAAACTTAAAACAGATCCACGAACAGATACGTGGAGAATGGCTACATAAAGTGGACCAGACCGGGTCGCGTCGCGTCAGCAACATCGTCATCGGAGCGATGACCGCTACCGGATTTCTAGATACAATCACTCCCGACACTTTGCTCATCACTCCTGGAGACCGGGAGGACATCATCACTGCAGCGCTTTCCTACGAGTCGGTTACGGAAGCCAACACGATTTCAGGCATAGTGCTCACTCGCGGAATCGCTCCGCACCCGAAGCTCAAAGATATGATCGAGCAGAGCAACATCCCCGTGATCATGGCCGAAGCCGACAGTTATGCGGTCGCGTCTCGGATCCACGGGATGACCGTGAAAACACAGCCCGAAGACAGCGACAAAATCCCTGTGATCAAAAAGATGATACAACAGAATATCGATTTGAAGCAGCTTGTCAGCTCGTTCTAAGGTAGGGACCGAATCTCACGCACGTCAATTGTAGGAGCCTGCTTGCAGGCGATTCTCAAATCAATCGCCTGCAAGCAGGCTCCTACGTCATTAAAGCACCAGTACGATCTTGTCCTGGACCAGCTCGACTTCGCGAACCGAATTCCACCCATCTTTAATCTCGGCAGGCAGAGGAAGCACTCCAGAAGCCGTGGAAAGAAACGCTCTTTCCGCGAATCCTCCGAACTGGGGAACGGCAAGGGAGTTCATCAAAAGACGATCCACTTTCATCACAATCCCGTTTGCTCGATTCTCGAAATGGCCTATCGCCTGGACGAGAATCTCGAAACGGTCGGTTTTCGGATTCATGACGATCTTGGTGCTCAGTACGAACAATCCGTCTTCCACGCGAACGTTTGCAGAAGAGAGAGCTACCTTCGCCGGACTTCCATCAGGGTTGGTCGTCGAGCTCTTAAATTGGCTAAGGTAATGGTTGATCTCCAATTCGGTGAATGGAATCGATCCTGGGATCTTGCGGCCCAAGCGGCTTAGCCGGGAATTCATCGTGACCGTCTCCGCTGAAGCGACTGCCCCGGTGGAATAACTAGCCGTGTAATTCCCCAGTTTTTCGACGCTCGCCGAAGATGGGGAACCTTTCAATCGCAATGGAGTTTCCATCAAAAGGATCACGCTTCCCAGCAGCGTGCCTAGCACGATGCCCGAAGACGCGGTCAGAATCATCCCAATTTTTGACGGTTCTTTTGGCAGACCTCGTTTCATAACCTACAGACCCTTATCGGCTCCCGACTCCAGGTTCTTGAAAATATAGGCCATCAAATAGAAATAAATCACCGCTCCGAAGAAAAAGGCGAACGGCAGCATCAGCAACAAGCCGAGAAATGCCAGCGTCGGCACCCAATAGAAACGAGCCCCTTTCTTCAGAAGTCCCGTAAGTCCTTGGTAGTTAAAGCAATTCCCGATATTCCCATCCAGTAGATACAAATAATGCGCAGCGCTGGCGAGCGGAAGCGCGATGAAGTAAGCCGGAGCCAGCGGAATCATTGCCAAAAAGCTGCCCCCTGGGAGCGCCTTCACCAAAATCGCCATCGCCCCGACCGGCACTCCGGCGAAAACCAGGAGAATCAGGAAGAACACCAACCCGTCCAAGAACAGTCCCTTCCAATCGCCCCACTCCGGCAGCGTAAGCTCTTCCTGGCTTTTGCCGCTCAGAAAGAGGCGGTGCAGGTAGCCGTAGGCGAGGAAATGCGCGATCGGAATGAAGGTTAGGAAAACGCCCCACATGCATTTGGTAGACCAGTGGGGATCGGATGTGAGTCGTTTAGTTACTTGCTCAATTGTCGGCATTCGGAATGCTGGGCTGAATTTTTCATCACAATCGCGCATTTCGCATGGAGTTCAAAGAGAAATTAAGCACATACGTCCAAGAGATTGAAAACGCATTTGAAACGCTCCTTCCGGCCGAATCAACCCGCCCCTCGCGTATCCACGAAGCCATGCGGTTCAGCCTGTCAGCCGGCGGAAAACGAATCCGTCCCGCGCTCGTTCTAGCGGCTAGCGAACTCTTCGGCGATTCGATAAAGGCGATTCCCGCAGCGGTCGCGGTCGAGTGCCTCCACACCTACTCGCTCATTCACGACGATCTTCCGAGCATGGACGATTCCGACCTCCGGAGAGGACGCCCCACATGTCACAATCAGTTCGACGAGGCCACCGCTGTGCTCGCAGGGGATGCTCTTCTGACCTACGCGTTTCAGCTGCTCTCTCGACATTACTCGGAACCAGCGGAAACGGGGCTTCGGCTAATTCAAATCCTCTCGGAAACCGCCGGCAGCGAGCGATTGATCGGCGGCCAAATGGAGGACATTCTAGGCGAAGAGCGCAGTCTCTCCGAAGACGAGCTCGACTTCATCCACTTGAACAAGACCTCCGCTCTCATCGAAGCGAGCCTGGAAATGGGAGCGACCATCGGCGGAGCCAATCACGAACAAATCGAGGCCGTTCGCTCGTACGGACGCTGCATCGGCCTCGGGTTTCAGATCGTGGACGACATTCTGGACGCAACAAGCGATTCGCAGACCATGGGCAAGACCGTCGGCGCCGACGCGGCTTCGAACAAATCGACCTACGTTTCGATTCACGGACTGGAGAAATCCCGCGAATACGCCACCGCTCTCGCGAAGGAGGCCTACCAGATTTGCGACGAACTCGATGCTGGATTTCTAAAGGACCTAGCGATGTACCTGAATCTCCGAACCAACTGAGCATCGACTCCGCGAGCAATGCCCGATCCCAAAATCTCGTTTATCGTGGCTGTCCACGATTGCCTAGATCTCACCCGAGCCATGATCCGCTCACTGGAAGCCACCGTGGCGCTGGACGAGCACGAGCTTATCATCATCGATGACGCGTCGTCCGACGAAACGAGACAGTTTCTCGAGAGTTTTTCGGACCGGTACACCGTCCTTCGAAACGAGGAGAACGAAGGATTCGCCAAATCCAACAACAAAGCCGCGCAGCAAGCGACGGGCGAATACCTGCTCCTTCTCAACACCGACCTGGAGCTGACCCCCGGCTGGCTCGAGCCCATGATCGAGACGCGAGTCTCTCACCTGAAAACCGGCGCGGTGGGCAACATCCAACGAAACTTCGCCACCAAACTCGTGGATCACGCGGGAATCTTCTTCAATCTCGATGGAATGCCGACCCACGCCTGGAAAAACCGGAAGCGAGCCCCAGGCGGAAATTGGAAAGAACGCAACGCCGTCACCGCCGCCTGCCTCCTAATCAGCCGCTCGCTCTTCGAAACGATAGGCGGCTTCGACGAATCCTACCTAAACGGCATGGAGGACGTGGACCTTTGTGTACGCCTCAAGCAAGCCGGCTACCGGCTGTTCGTGTCGCACATGAGCGTCATTTTCCACCACATCAGCAGCTCCCCAGGACGCCACAAGCACAACGATCGGAATTCGCTTCTTTTTAAGCGCCGCTGGGCCCGGACGATGAGCGGACCCGGCAAGCGGGAGTGGCCAAGCGAATATTTCCACCGATACGCCCGCTACTGGTGGAGAATGGACCCTAAACTGGCCCTCAAGGCATTGTTTATGCTAATCGTTCGCCGATAGAGTTTTTTCAGGAAAAATAGTTTTTCCTTCATATTTAGGATCAACTGATCCAGAGTCCGCCCTAAATGGAGGGCCATCAAACACTGCTATGATACGATCCGTCTTTAAGACAAAAGCCAGCAACCCTGTCCAGGAACGCTGCGCCAACGACGATCATACGCGTCTACGCAAGCGGTACGAAATCTGGTACAACATCATCCAAGAGCAGCGCGGCACCCGCGTTTCCATCGACGGAAAAGAGCTCGTGATGCTGGCCAGCAACGAATACCTCGGACTCTACGAGCATCCGAAAGTCATCGAAGCGGGCAAGAAAGCATTGGAGAAATGGGGCTCCGGCACGATGGGAGCCCGGTCCGCGAACGGCGGCCGCCGTTTCCACATCGAGCTCGAAGAGCGATTGGCCGCATTCGTCGGCAAGGAGGCCTGCCACGTCACCTCCGCTGGCTACCTTTCATGCATGTCCACCATCACCGGATTCGCCCAGCGAGGCGACGTCGTCATGGTCGACAAGAACATGCACTCGAGCGTCTGGGACGGGATCCGCCTCTCGATGGCAGACGTCGAGCGATTCAGCCATAACAACCCCGACCACCTTCGGGCGCTTCTCGACGAGCTCGATCCCACGATTTCGAAAATCATCGCCATCGAAGGCGTCTACTCGATGGAAGGGCATATCGCCAAATTGCCGGAAATCGTCGCCATCGCCCAA
>JAJFLS010000675.1 GCA_021772595.1 Opitutales bacterium | reverse complement strand
GCGCCGTCCCGTTCCAACGATTCGCCAAACTGACTTATCAAACAGTCTCTAAAACCCTCTCACGGCAGGCAGCTGGTCTACGAACTTTGCTTGGGTCCGTTTGAGTTCAGAGGCCAGAAGCGCTTTCTGTTTTTTCACGATCTCGCGGTACTCCGGGTTGAGCGCCAGGTTGCGGAGTTCATCGGGGTCGTCGTCTATATGATAGAGCTCGGGTATCTCGTTTTCCACATAGGTTTGAATATACTTATAGCGATCGTTCACGACAAAGCTATACCAAGGCATGTTGTTTCCCGTGTAAACCGGAGGCGGTTGGATGCTTCCTGTATTCGGTCGGAACGACTCGAGCGTAAAGCTTAGAAACACCGGCCGGTCCCAGGCTCGATCAGGATTCATGAGCAAGGGCGACATATCGCGACCATCCATCTTCCAAGGGAGGTCCAGACCCGCAAAGTTGAAAAAGGTGGGGACCAGATCAACCCCGCCAACGGGAGAGGAGCAAACTTTGTTCTCCGGAATCGTGCCCGGCATTGAGACGATAAAGGGTACCTGTATATTGGCCGCGTAGGGCGCCCGTTTGTGCCGGAAACCATGCTGCCCCCAGGCGAAGCCTTGATCAGCGGTGAAGACGACGAGCGTGTTTTCGAGTTGTCCGGTAGCCTCGAGCGATTCGATGAGGCGCCCCACACCCTCATCGACCGACAATGCCGCCTGGTGATACTTGCGCGTGGCATCGTAAAGCGTATCGGTAATCCGCCCATTCCTTACGGAGCGCGGGTTTCCATCGGCATCTTTCTTCCAGACTCCGTATTGCCCGGAATACTCCGGTTTTCCGGGACGCGGCGGATATAGATCGGCAGGCTCTGGAATGTCCACGCCGGGATACTCATCGAGGTGACGGTCCGCCGGTGTAAAGGGACCGTGGATACCTGTGTAGCAGAGCCAGAGATACCAAGGCTTCTCTGGATCGCGATACTCCCCGTGGATAAATTCCACCGCCCGATTGGTGTAATTGTCAGTCGCATACGCATTCACTGTTCCGATCGACTTCCCGTTCAGAATTATCTTCTGGTCAACATAGTACTCTCGCGCATTTCCGGGGGTTGGCACAGGACGCACCCAAACATATTGGTAGTCCCAGTCGCGACCATAACCCGTATCCGTGCCCACGTGCCACTTCCCGATCTGGGCTGTGCTGTATCCTTTCTCGCGAAATACCTTCGGCCAGAACTGAAGTACCTCCGGATCATACTCCGCCCCAGGATAAGGTCCCACCCGATGAAGACTCGGGATGTTGTGCTGTTGCAACCCCGTAAGCATCGTAGCTCGAGCAGGCATACACCAGGAACTCATGTAGGCATGGCTAAAGCGAATTCCCGACTCCGCCAGCGTATCAATATGCGGAGTGCGTGCCCACTCATACGCCTCCGGATAAGAACTCACTGTGCGGTGGCTTTGATCATCCGTGAAGATAAAAAGGATGTTCGGCGATTTTTCCGATGCGCCGATCGCCAGCGATTTAAAGAGAACAATAGAAACAACGAGAAGAAATACTCTATTTTTCATAGGAGGGGGTCGATGAGGTTGTTGGTTATAGAAGACGTCTATCCTGTCATTCAGCGCGAAGCAAGCTCAGGAAATAAGATAGGGATAGGCTATTTATTTCCAGCATGACGTCGATCCGCTTCGAGCAAGAACGACTTATCGATCACATAAACTCAACCGAGACTCCATCATGCTGGACGATCTTCGGCTGATTCAAATCGATTGAGGCCGGAGCACCTTCAAGGGGAAATCCGTACCGGCATCTCTGATACTCCGTTCATGTAATAGGGAAGCTCGAAAACACGGCTTCCATCCGAATTTGAAAAATAGAGTCGCGATTCAGAAAAGCCAGTGGGGTCGCCATCCGCCCAGAAGCTGTAAAAAGGATCCCTCGCGTTCACGGGTCGCCGCGCATAATTATGATTCCTCGGACTATCGCGGGTGATCGGTGCCGTCCGCTTCCAGGTCTTTCCCGAATCTTCGCTCGTCCAGCGAACCACCTCTCCTCCCGCTTGATGGGGCTGCGGACCCGTATCTGTCGGAGCGATCACCATCCACTGCGATCCATCCACATACAAGCTGCCCATGTCGTAGTTGTGATCCGAACGGCAAACCAAGTTTGTCTTCCATTCACCACCTTCGAAACGGGCTATGCGCCATTCTCGAGGGCCGTTCTGCGGGCCCGGCTCATGCCCTTTGCTCGTAACGTAAAGACAAAGGGGATTTCCGTCTCGGTCGAAGTTCAGGTCTTTCAGGTAAACGTTCTTACCTTGGCTGGAATAGTCGATCGCTCTCGCTCCACTATCTACCATCGTCAAAGGTAGCTCCAATCGGTCGCCATCGATCGTCATCCAAGTTTTCCCACGATCTTTCGTCTGAGCGTAATAGAGATCCGTTCGCTTGTCCACCACTCCATCGGGATGTCGATTGAAGAAGGTGCAAATGAATCCATCCCTCTGGCCGCTGACTTGATAGTGCCCGCTCTTGGTCGCTCCCGGCTCCACAATCCCAGCGAGCTTCACGTCATCGCTCCAAATCACGCCATCCGCGCTCATCTCGTAATACAATTCCCGAACACCCGTGTACTTAGTGAAGAAATGGAAAAAGCCCTCCCGATCATCCCACAATGGCTGGGGATAGGTCATCTCCTCCTCCGTTATCTTGGTAAAGGATTCTATACTATAGGGACGATCGCTTCGATACTTGAAGCCCGGCCTCTTCTTTGCTCTACCGCTGACAAATACCCAAAGGTAACCGTCCTTGTCGATCGCCAAGCTTGGGTCGTCATGAGGATCGATGACTTCCAATTTATCAACTACCACCGTCGGTTGCGGCACTGAATGAGTCCGATGATCGTAGCAGGAGATCATACACAGCAACCGCTTCTCGTCCACCTGCGTCGTACCCCCATATACGAAGAACGTTTTTTCCGCTTCTGGCGAGTATATCGCTAATGGTCGATGTTTCGCCGTATACGTCCCCAATCCTCCTGAGTACTTGTCTCCATACTCTGAATACTGTTCCAAAGCAAACCAGATCCCCCGATATCCGTCTATCTTCCGATTATCGAGGGGGGGTTGACCCCAAAGCATCGAACAGTACAGTCCCCCTATCGCGAATACGGCAAAGTCGATTCTCATGGAGGCAAACTAAGTTTACAAATCACCGCGAGCAAGGACAATAGGAACCTTTAGAAGAACATACAAATGTCTCAGAGAGTGTCTAATGAATGCCATAAAAGCTCGGGACGGCGCCCGAGCACTACCTTTGTCTCGAGCGAAGCTCGAGCATTTGGTAGCCTCCGGGCGCCGTCCCGGATTGAAATTGCGGTAGGTAGTCTTTATTGGACAGTCTCTCACTGTTTATTTGCCAACCCCAAAACGTTACGCCTCATCGACAACATCCACCAAGTCAGTCACGGCGCTTGCGAACCGAAACCGCATAGGCCTTGGCTGGATTTTGGATCAGGAGCATATCCAAATCCCTTTGCGTGAATCCCGCTTCGCTGAGCGCCGGAAGCAAGGAACGTTCGACGAATGTATAAGGAGCGAAGGCGCCCCCGTTTTCCTCGCCGGGGCGATACCATCCCGCGTCCTGAGAGACAAGAACTCGATGCAACAACCCCGCCGCCTTCAGAGCAACCAGCCGCTCTACATTCGCGTTCAGAAGAATCGCGTTCTCGCGCAAGTTGTCGATCGACACCCAAAGCCCCAACTTCGCAGCTCGGATTTGATTTTCAGAGGAGTCCCGAGTCGCGTGAACCCAAATGAACGCGTCCGGGGAAACGCCCTCCTCTTCGAGGATCTCCGCGATCTCGAAAACTACTTCCGAAGGACCGGTATGCGAAGCGATGGTCAATCCCGTCGCCAGATGCGTACGGCAGGCCGCCCGGACGAGCTTGGCGTGAAAGGGAGTCAAGCGCTCTCCCCTATCGACTCCGATTTTGATAAAGCCTGGACGAACGCCAGTGTCTTCAATCCCGTTGCGAAATTCCTGTATCCAAATTTCCGCTAAGGCATCCGCGGAAGCCTCCAATGCCCAAGCCGGAATATATATGTTTTTTCGGGCCCCATAGAATCCGGTATTCGTCACCAATCGAATTCCGCTTCGCTCCGAGAGCATTTTCAATAATTGCGGATCTCTGCCAAGATAGGCAGGCGTACATTCAAATAAACTCTGGTAGCCCAAGTTTCTGATTTCCAGCAGATGCGGCAAAACAACCTCCGCTACGGTTTCCCGATCCCAACGCTCATAGCCGGTTTCCGAAGCGCCGATAAAGTCGACCAACACATGCTCGTGACTCAATGCCTTACCCAACTCCGACGGCGCGATCGGCCCATCAACCGTCATGATATTTCCCTCGATCTCCTCTCCGCTCACGCTAAGCGGCGTCGCGAAAAATAAGACTAATAAAACAAGCTCTCTTGGAGGGTGATCGATAAGTCCGCGAACCATCCCGTAAATTCGTCGTAGGGTCGGCGCTTGCGCCGTACCGCGAAAGCCGAGCGTTCTTTTCCTACGCGGTACGGCGCAAGCCCCGACCCTACAAAATGAATTTCTTAGGTACCCCCTTAAAACCGAATCAACTTTCAGACCGAAGAACATCAGAGCTCAGTAAAATAGGAAATCCCGCCCGCGCAAAGCAGAATCAATCCACAAGCATCCGTTCACCCTTCATCACTCCCGATTCGGTTGTGGTTTTTTTTGACAACGCTCCTACGTCGCTAGATCCCTCGCCTTGGCTCAGGGCAGGATCGCCTACGGCGCCAGGATTCGATTGGGTTGCGAGATTGATTGGTAACATAGTAAACCTTCCACGGATCCCGCCCAGCGCATAGGCATGAACTTAAGCTGCACTGATGCAACTCCACACCGTCCCGCTTGCGGGGCGACGTAACTTGCTACGCCGGGAAACCGGTGTGGTTAATTCAAGCTTCCATCCGAAAACGCGATAGAAGAGCAGGACTCAAAGGTCGGGACCGATCCCGCAATGCCGCAGGACGGTCCGCATCGGTCGATGCCTTTCAATGACATACGTGGCACGCCGCAAGCGCCGCCCCTACAATTCAACCATTCACCGCTTGCCAACAAACTCCCATCTCCCAATCTTATCAGTTCACCCCATCTCCCTGTCTCCTCGTCACCCCATCTCTCAATTCCCAACACTTCCTAATTCTTAACTCCTACTTCTTCCTTTAATCCATGCCCCATATCAACGCAGGTAAAACCAAGCCGGAGTACGACGTCATAGTCGTCGGATCCGGAGCCGCAGGCGGACAAACCGCCTATACGCTCGCCATGGAAGGCGTCAAAGTGCTCATGCTCGAAGCCGGCCGCGACTACGATCCGGTCAGCGAGACCCCCATGTTTCAAACCCGTGAGCAAGCTCCCCTGCGCGATTCCTCCACTCCCGAAAAAGCTTTCGGCTTCTACGACGCGACCGTCGACGGCGGCTGGAAAGTCCCGCACGAACCCTACACCAACGCCTCCAAGAAATCCGAGGAGCAATTCTGGTGGTGGCGAGCCCGCATGCTCGGCGGACGCACTAACCACTGGGGCCGCATCTCCCTCCGCAACGGTGAATACGATTTCAAAGGCAAAAGCCGCGACGGAGTCGGCATCGATTGGCCGATCTCCTACCAGGACGTCGCCCCCTACTACGACAAAGTCGAGTCGCTCATCGGCGTCTACGGCAGCAACGAAGGCCTCGAGAATACACCTAACTCCCCTCCAGGCGTCCTCCAGCCCCCGCCCAAGCCGCGAGCCGCCGAACTCTACACCCGCAAGCACGCCAAGAATCTCGGCATCCCCGTCATCCCTATCCACCGCGCCGTCCTCAGCAAGAAGCTCGACTCCAAAAACATCCCCGGCCGTCTACACCCGAACAACCCGCGAGCTGCCAAAATTCTCGCCGAGCAGATGGACCAGCGCATCGCCTGCTTCTGGGCGACCCCCTGCGGACGCGGCTGCTCCATCAAGGCCAACTACCAGTCGACCACCGTCCACCTACCGCCCGCCCTCGCTACCGGAAATCTCGACATCATCACCAACGCCATGGCCCGCGAAGTCGAGATCGACGAAACAGGCAAGGCCACAGGAGTCAACTTCGTCGATAAGCTCACCGGACGCGACTACTCCGTCAAAGGACGCATCGTCGCCATCGCCGCCAGCTCCTGCGAATCAGTCCGACTCCTTCTCAATTCGAAAAACAAGCTCTTCCCCAACGGCACCGCCAACTCCTCCGGCAAAGTCGGTAAGTACATCATGGATACGGTCGGGGCCGGTCTAGGCGGACAGATCCCAGCTTTGGAAAACATTCCGCCGCACAACGAGGACGGAGCCGGTGGCGGACATTCCTACGTTCCATGGTGGCTCTACAAAGAGCAGCTTGCCGGCAAGCTCGACTTCCCGCGTGGCTACCACATCGAAATGGGCGGCAGCCGCGGAGTGCCCAGCGTCGGCACCTTCAACGGACTCGAAGATTTCACGGGCGGCAGCTACGGCAAGCAGCTCAAAGAAGACGCCCGTCGCTACTACGGCTCGTTCGTCGGCTACGCTGGCCGCGGCGAGATGGTCCCCAACGACGATTGCTACTGCGAGATCGACAACCGAGTGAAAGACAAGTGGGGAATCCCCGTTTTGAAATTCCATTGGAAGTGGGCCGACTACGAGCTGCGCCAAGCCGCTCACATGCAAAAGACTTTCGCCGAAATGATCACCGAGATGGGTGGCACCATCCGAGGCGAAGTCGACCCCACCGGAAAGAAGGCGATTCTCCCCGGCGGATTAATCATTCACGAAGTCGGCGGTACCATCATGGGAACAGATCCCAGAACGTCAGTGACCAATGGATACAGCCAAACCTGGGACGTGAAAAACCTATTCATCACCGACGGCGGCCCCTTCTGCTCCAACGCCGACAAAAACCCCACCTTATCGATCATGGCCCTAGCCTGGCGCTCCGCCGACTACATGATGGACGAAATGAAGAAAGGAAATCTCTAGCAATGAACCCCGCAAACGAATCGCGCCGAATGAATCGACGCGCCGCGATCAAATGGATGCTCGCCGCCTCCGCCACGATCACCTTTCTGGATACAAAGACGTTCGGACAATCTGGCCCCTCCCTCCCGACGCCTAACGGCTACGGCTCCGATCCTAATATGATCTCTCCGGAAAAGGCGCCTTGGGAACGCACCCTAACCCCCGCCCAGTTGAAAACCGCCACCGCTCTCTCCGACGTCATCCTGCCCCGCGACGATAAATCGCCCAGCGCCAGCGAACTCCACGTGCCAGACTTCATCGACGAATGGGTCAGCGCCCCATACGAGACCCAGCAAAATGACCGGAAGATCGTCCTCGAAGGTTTCGACTGGATCAACAAGGAAGCCCGC
>JAJFLS010000674.1 GCA_021772595.1 Opitutales bacterium | reverse complement strand
CGGAAGATCTCGACGGATTGGATCTGTCGAGAGTGGGCGTGGCGACGACCGGCTCTGAAATGATTCGTCCGGAAACGATGAATGCGTTTTGCGATCTCATGGCGAAGACGGGATTCAAGCCGGACAAAATGATGCCTTGCTACGGGATGGCGGAAGCGACGCTGGCGGTGACCTTTGATGAAAAAGGCGAAGGCATACGGACTCGCCCCGTTCCTCAAATATCGGACTACGTCCTCGAGAATCAGGAAGTGGTTTGCGTGGGCGTGGCTGTTCCCGATACGGAAGTTGTGATCGCCGATGGAAACGGTCGCATCCTGAACGAGAACGAGCTTGGCGAGGTACAAGTCAGAGGTCCTGCGGTATTCAAAGGCTATTTCGAAAACGAGGATGCTTCCCAGCAATCGATGCGCGAGGATTGGCTGCGAACCGGAGACCTGGGATTCATTTACGATGGAGAACTCTATATCGCAGGACGCTCGAAAGAGATTCTCGTCATACGAGGGGACAATGTGATGCCCCACGAGATCGAGTGGCTGGCCGAAGAAGCGCGCGGCGAAGGAAAGGGAGCCGAGCGCGTGGCGGCATTCGCGATTTCAAAGGAAAACGTCGGCGAAGAGATCGTGCTCGTGGTGGAGACGCATTTGACCGAGCCCGAAGAGTTGAAAGTGTTGGATCACGCGATTCGCAGTCGAATTGGTCTCGGCATGTCTTTACCGGTGGCGGATCTGGCGTTTGTGCGCCGAGGACGGATTCCGCGTACCTCGAGCGGCAAAATCCAGCGAGGGAAAATCAAACAAGATTATTTGGAAGGACGTGTCGAAAGACTGGACCTAGAGTGAGGAATTACTAATGAATGTTTCCTATCAAAAATCATGAGCGACAAAAGCGAAACGGTATTGGAAGTGATAAGCAAGCTGGCGAACGTGTCGAGGGACACGCTGAAGCCTGAGATGGAATTGGTCGCGGATCTCGGAATCGATTCGCCGAAGGCGTTGCAATTGCTGGTAGAGCTCGAAGAAGCGCTCGACATCGAGATAACCGACGAGGAAGCCGCAAGACTGGAGTCCGTGGGAGATATCCTGTCCATGTATGAGAGCAAGTAGACTCTCCGGCTCAGGAGTTGAAATCGCCGTTATCCAAAATCTCGTTACAGATTCGCTGTGAAAGCAGAGGCGAATATTTCTCTGAAGGCGCGTTTTTTTGCGGGGCTTCTAACGCTGCTCAAGAAATTGCTCAGCCTGACTTATCGCGTGGAGAGCTTTGAGGGACAGGAGCGTTGGGAAACGATTTTGAAAGAGAATACACCTGTGCTGCTGACCGCTTGGCACAATCGCGTCTTCTATCTTTCCATCATGATCAAAAGGGAGATTGTGAGGAGAGGATTTAAATTAGCCATAATGACCAGCCTGTCGAAAGACGGGCAGATCGGAGCTGCGATGGGAATGATTAGCGGGGCGCGGGTGGTGCGCGGATCGCCATCGCGCGGAGGCACTGAAGGATTCCGTAGATTCTATCGGCTGATGAAAAAGGAAGGCTACTCGATCGTCATCTTGCCGGACGGATCCAAAGGGCCGAAGTATGAGGCGAAGATGGGTGTAGTCGTGATGGCCCAGTTGACCAAGTGCCCGATCATTCCGATGTCGTTTTCCGCCGACCGTTATTGGGAGATCCCTTCCTGGGACAAGATGATCATTCCGAAACCGTTTGCCCGCATTTCAGTGGTGATCGGCGATGATATTCTCGTCGATCGAGATGCCGACGAGCAAGCCCTGGAATCGAGCCGAAAATCGGTCGAGCAGGTGTTGATGGAAATGAACGCTCGCGCCAAGGCGCTGATTTCGAAAGGCTAATTTCTGATGCGTTTTCGTCCCTGCATAGATCTGAAGAATGGTAAAGTCGTGCAGATTGTCGGCGGTTCCTTGTCGGATGGGGAGGCGGCTCTCAAAACCAATTTCGAATCGGAACGTTCGCCAGGGGAGTTCGCGGCGCAGTATCAGGAGAACGATCTTTCCGGCGGGCACGTCATCGCTTTGGGTCCGGGAAATCGAGACGCGTCACTGGAGGCTTTGCGAGCGTTCCCCGGAGGATTGCAGTATGGCGGAGGGATCACTCCGGAGAATGCGACCGAATTTCTCGACGCTGGGGCTAGCCACGTGATCGTGACTTCGTTCGTTTTCCGAGAAGGGAAGATTGACTATGATCGCCTCGATTCGCTGGTGAAGGAGGTTGGTCGCGAGCGACTCGTATTGGATCTGAGTTGTCGGAAGAGAGACGGAGCGTACTGGGTCGTCACCGATCGATGGACACGCTTCACCGACTTTGAAGTGACGGGGGAATCGCTATCACGGCTTTCGAAATATTGCGACGAATTCCTTGTTCACGGCGTAGATGTGGAAGGCAAAATGTCAGGCATCGACGACCCCTTGGTCGTGTTGCTAGGCGACAATAGTCCCATACCGGCGACTTATGCCGGTGGAGCGAAGAGTCTGGACGACTTGGCCCGAGTGGACGCGCTGGGCTCCGGGAAAGTGGATTTGACCATTGGCAGCGCCTTGGACATTTTCGGGGGTGAGGTAGCCTTTGCAGACGTCGTGAAGTGGCGATCGAGCCGCTAAGTTTTCTCGTTACGGTCGATATCGAAGCCAGTCGTTCGGCCTTGAGTTGTCCTACGCATTCGGCGGGCGGAAAACGTATGCTAAGGTCTTAGGGCACCCTAAGCGCCTTTTCGATTTCGGTGCAGAACGCGCATGAAAACCTTATGAATTGGGACCGTATTACGGAACCGATTTGCCTGCGCCGCGCCGCGTACGATTATAAGAGGATATTCAATTATTATCATACTGTTATGCGTTCACATATAAATCGTAATTGGCCAATCGCTGCATTCATGGGCAGCGGGTTGATACGTTTTTGCTTCATCGCCTGTTGGCTAGCGGCATCGGCAATTGGATCCTCCATTGCAAATGCTGAGATCGGTCGATCTCTGAATTGCGAAAACCGCGGAGTTGCTTTCGAGCAGCAAACGGAATTTGCGAGTAGCTACCACCGCGCGTCCCAAACGAAGAGCGTCATGAATGAGAATGAAAATGTAACCATTGCGAAACTGAACCCAAAGTTGGGATTGATCCTGGCTCGATTGGTTCGAATGCAAGACCAGATACCGTCCGGAGAAAGTGGAGAGCCGGACCACGAAGGCAAGCCGCCGATCGGCATGAAGAAGCCGAATGGACCCGGGAATACAGCCGCGACGGAACAGGATTTGGAATTGGCCGCAGTTTAGAGACTTGAGATCAGCTTTTAAACTTCGGGTCTTCTCCGGGCACAGGAGAGTTTTCGAAGAAGCCGCGTTCGCGAACTTCCGACTCGCCACCGTAACGATCGACCAGCGATTTCTGGTCGGCTTTGGCCAGGGCGTCGATAGCTTCCGGATCGCAGATTTCCCGCAGTTCACCGATTAGACGCGAAAGCGTTTCCTTGTAGTTAGAATCTTCCGACAAGTCTTTTAATTCGTCCGGATCGTTTTCCAGATCGAATAGCTGAGGAGATAGGTGAGCGTGATAAATCAGCTTGAAACGATTATCAGTAAGGAGAAAGGAGCCGTACTCGCTATTGAGCGCGTGGTATTCGCCAAATACGGACCGCGGTTGCTCCGGTTGATTCGCCAGCTCGATTAGAGAGCGAGCGTTTCTGTGGATCGGAGCTTGGATCTGGAGACTGTCGTAGACGGTCGCATGGATGTCGAGCAAGGAAACCGGAGTGTCGCAAACTTGATTTTCAGGCACGCCTGGACCGGCGAGAATCATTGGCACGCCGCCGGATTCCTCGTAGTGGGTGAACTTGCCGACCAGCCCTCGAGCCGATAGGCACTCGCCATGGTCCGAAGAGTAGATAACGCGCGTGTTCCGATCGAGACCAAGCGCTTCGAGCCTGTCTAGGACACGCCCAACCTGCGCATCCAGAAAATTAGTCAGCCCGTAGTAGGCGTGGATGAGGTTTTTGATTTGGTCATCCGTGTGAGGTTGCGTGGCGTCGAAATATTTCCGCATGTATTCATAATGCGGATGCCGGGGCCAGTCCTCTTCTTTCCACTGGGGCGGCCGCGGCAATTCGTCAGGATCGAACTTTTCGAGATACTCCTTTCGGACTTGATAAGGAGGATGCGGGCAAACGAAGGACAAAAAGAGCGTCCAGGGCTGCTCGTCGGTTTCGTGAGTTTCCAGCCAGTCAATGGCTTTGTCCGCGTTCGAGACGTCGTATTGCTGGTAAGTCGTATCGCCTTCGCCCGCTGAGTTGATGCCTTTGCGGCGATGCCGGACCGGCGGGTTTTGACGAATGCAGCCAAAAGGATCGCCAATTCCGCCAACGACGTGAAGAGGCTGATGCTCCTGGGAAAAACCGTTGTCGTCCTCCTCGCTTCTGAAGTGAAGTTTGCCGATGAGATCGACCTTCAGGCCAGCGTCGCGGACTTCGTGATGCCAGGACCGGTCGCTTCCGTCGTAGGGGAAGGCGTTGTCCCAGTTGCCGATCTCGTGGACGTATTTGCCAGTCGCCAACGAAGCTCTCGCAGGAACGCAAATAGGACAGGTCGTGTAGGCGCGCGAAAAGCGGGTTCCTCGCACTGCCAAGGCATCCAAATTGGGAGTGACGTTTTGGGGATTGCCGTAGCATCCGGCCACGTGCTTCTGATGCTCGTCTGAGAAGATGAAGAGGACGTTCGATTTATTCACGCGTTGCGACTAGTTAGGTGGGAGGATTTGGTTTGAGTGCGGAAAGATGTGGGCAAGGCATTCTTCAGGTCAAGGTTTCAACGGTCGCGGCGACCTTCGAAGCGCTCGCCCGGAATCGCGGGCTTGACCTTTGCGATGAGCTAATTCTGATCGGGCGCTCTCGACGAACCACGAATGAGGACGATGAACGACTACACTTTGACGAACACTAACGGGATGAAGATGCGTGTCTCCAGCTACGGCGGTACCGTGATAGAAATCCACGCGCCGGATCGGGACGGACGCTTCGCCGATGTCGCTTTAGGGTTCGATTCGATCGATGACTACCGCTCGGAATCGTTCTATTTCGGGGCGCTGATCGGTCGTTGTGGAAATAGATTGGCAAACGGTTCCTTTTCCATCGACGGCGCTGAATACCAGCTCGCCATAAACAACGGGAAAAACCATCTGCATGGCGGCCCGGTTGGATTTGACAAAGTCGATTGGGATGCCGCGCCGATTCACGGACAAGGCTACACCGGACTGGAACTTAGGTACATTAGTGAGGATGGGGAAGAAGGCTATCCGGGGAGACTGGACGTCCTCGTAACGTACAAATTGACCGACGGTAACGAGTGGATTATCGAATACAACGCGACCACGGACAAACCGACCATTGTGAATCTGACGCAGCATTCCTATTTCAATTTGGCGGGGCATAACTCTGGCGAAATTCTGGGGCACGAGATTTCGATCAATGCGGATGCTTACACTCCGGGGGACGAAGGATTGATCCCCACTGGAGAAATCGCGCCTGTGGCCGGAACGCCATTCGATTTCCGGACTCCGAAGCCCATAATGCAGGAGATTGGGGAGCCTCACGTGCAGATCCAAAGGGGAGGGGGTTACGATCATAATTTCGTCCTAAACAAGCAGACCCCGGGAACACCCGAAAGAGCAGCATCCGTGTACGAACCGACGAGCGGCCGGACCTTGGAGGTGCTGACGACCGAGCCAGGCGTGCAGTTCTATTCCGGAAACTTCCTCGACGGATCGAAGCTCGGAAAAGGGGGAGTTCAGTACGATTTCCGAAACGGATTCTGTCTCGAGACGCAGGGGTTTCCCGATTCCCCGAACCAGCCAAGCTTCCCGTCGATCCGACTCGATCCAGGCGAGCGCTATCACTCGACTACAATCTATCGATTCGGAATTCGCTGAAAATCCGAACGATTCATTCGGAAAAGTGGAATATTTCCGTTCGCCGAATACTCTCTGCAATATGCGTCGACTTCTCTTCCTTGGCTTACTTCTGATCGCTCCTATTTGCGCGGAAGAACTTTCGAAACACTTCAATCTCTCCGATTCCGCTCTGGGTGGCTTTGACCCGGTGAGCTATTTTCAGAATAGGCCGGCGAAAGGCGATGAGAAGTGGACGGCCACTCTAGGAGGAGTCCACTTTTTCTTCGCTTCAAGTGAGAATCGAGAAACCTTCAATTCGGATCCTGAAAAGTATTTGCCCGCCTACGGAGGCTGGTGCGCCTACGCGATGCTCGACGGCGACAAGGTGGAAGTAGACCCGTTGAGCTACAAGATTATCGGCGGGAAGAACTACCTGTTCTACAATGGATTTTGGGGCGACACCCTGAAGCGGTGGAACAAGAAGCTCCCGAAAACTCCCGAAGCGAAGCTCGTCGGGCAAGCCGATAAGGAGTGGAAAACGATCGTTAGCGAGTAAGGGCTGAGTCTTGAGCTTGGCGCATCTCTCTCGATCCTTGTTAAAGCGGGACGCATTTTCTGTGGCGAAAAGGGGATTCTCGCGAAATCGCTAAGAGGGTGTTAAATAAGTCAGTGTAGGAGCGGGTTTACCCCGCGATAGAGCCGAT
>JAJFLS010000673.1 GCA_021772595.1 Opitutales bacterium | reverse complement strand
TACTGGTGAAGCTAACCAGGACGGCGAAGGCGATGAGGATTCCGAGCTTGGAAAGCGGCGGCACGTAGCTAAGGCCCAGAAGTCCAAATCCGATGAATACGGCGAGGAAATTGAAGAGCAGGGCGCGGCCTGTGGATGGATAAATAATTTGCAGAGCTTTCTCCGGCTCTACACCTTCCTCTGTGATGAGGAGTTTGATGCGGTCGAGCGTGTGTATGGCAAAGTCAATACCGATGCCAAGGGCGATAGCGGCTGTCATGGTCGTGCCCACGGCAAGCGTAATTCCGAGGACTCCCATGAGGGCGTAAACCGAAAGCGTCGAGAGCGCCACGGGCAAGAGCGCCAGGGTGCCGCCATAGACTGAGCGGAAGCTGAGACAGGCGACGATCCAAACGAGTCCAATCGCGTAGAGCACCCCACGATAGTGCGTGCCGAGCAAGTTCTCTAGCCACTCGTAGTCAACGTATACGCGACCGGAGAGCGATGCCTTTATCTCGTCGGTATTGAATGTTTCGTCGATGTAGGCTTGCGCTTTTTCCACGATCTTCTTGTTGGTCTGGAATTGCCCGGAATCGGATCGAGCGCGCACGAGAGCCAGGCGATAGTCGTAGTCGATCTCCTCCTCGAAGTCAGTCGGATCTCCGCTCGCCGAATAGATAAGAAAGTACTGGGAGATAAGTTCCTGATCGTCGGGGATGCTGTATTTCGAGATGTCGTCCTCGTTCAAGGAGCGGTTCATCTGTTTTATGTAGTCGACGATCGAGGTAGTGCCGCCAATGTGGGGCAGGCTTTCCAGGTAGCGCTGCAAGTCTTCGATGCGTTGCAGATTCTCTGGCTTGAAGAGGTCTTCGGCATTTGGAGTCTCGATGACGATATCGAGATTGTTAGTGCCATCCATGGTGGCGTTGATGGCTTCGTCGGCAAGGTAGATTGGTTCGGAATCGCGGAAGTTCTCAACCCAGGACTCGTTGACTTCCAGCTTGAGAGCGCCGTATATGCCAGCGACGGCGGCGACTACAGCGAGGGCGACTACGAGACGAGCATGTGCTAGTACCCAATTACCAACTACGGACATTACTTTCGAGAAACTGTCCTCTTTCAATTTCCCATCGGGAGTGTGAATCGCTTTGCTCAACGTCGGCTTGAAGAACATCTGGGCAGCTGGGACAACGAAGAGCGAAAAGACTCCAGCGACACCGAGACCGATCATTGCGTAGAGGCCGAAGGATTGCATAGGGGGCATGTAGGATGATGCATAGACTCCAAGGAATCCGATCATAGAGGTGATGGTTGTCAGCGTGACCGGTCGCCACATGCGCGAGATCGATTTTAGGACCAATTGGCGCTGGGAGGTTCCTGGATGGCGGGCTCGTTCTTCGTAGTATTCGCTGAGAATGTGGAGGGAGTCAGCGACAGCGATGCCTACCAACAAGATAGGAAGACTGGTGGTGATGACATAAATGGGAGTGCCAAACGCCGCCATGAGACCGACGGCGGAGGCTGCTGCGGCCACGATAACAATCGTTGGAACGATCAAGCCCTGAAGCGTGCGAAACGCGATAAAGCAGAGAAGTGTAATAACCACTATAGAGATTGGAACCAGGCGTGAGGCATCGGCATTGATATAGGTTACAAGGTAGCCGGAAACCGCGCCATCGCCCGCAACGTGAAGCTCTACGCCATCGGGGGTGGGGGCTTGGTTGGCGATGTCGATGAGATCTTCGTAGATCTTTGGAGCTATTTCCTCGTTCGGAGTCTCAACAACGATCAAGCTGCTAGAGCCGTCTCGGGAAACGAGACTTCCAACATAGAGAGGGAAGTCCATCACCTTCGCTCGAATGAGATTGGCCTCTGCTTGGGTTTCAGGAACGGTCTCGTAGAAGGGTTCAACCAACATCCCGTCGACTGTGCCCCTGATGTTGTCTTCCGTCGCCAGACTTACGATACGCTCGCTATCGATTTCCGGCAGATCGGATACCTCTTCGGTAAGCCGTTGAATGAGGCCGAGTGTCTCAGGATTGAAGACGCCATTTTGACGCGAATCGATCACCGCAATCACCATCGGGTCGGTTAGCCCGAAAGTTTTCTCGACCGTTTCGCGGTATTGTAGGGCTGCGTGGTCGTCGGGAAGAAACGACTCCGCCCGCGGGTCGATTTTGAGCATCGGGAGAAAAGCGGCGCAGGCTGCGATGAAGAGAAAGCCGACTGCAAGAACGCGTTTTGGGTTTTGAGTGATCCATGCGAAGATACGCGGGGAGCTTTCGCCACCGCCGGAGATGTTTGTTTCAATGTAGTGTTTCATTTCAGGAGCATTGATATTTTGTAGGTGTAATTACACTATAAAGAGCGCAATCGTTTTTAAATTATGAATAGCCTCGTTTTCGTTCGAGGAGGGGCGTTTTCGGTCTAAGTTTGTGTTATTTGCTGCAGTGTAGTTGTGGCAGTCGTGAGTTTATCGTTTCCTATCTGGCTTATGATTTGCCCTTGAGCATCCTTCCAGAGTGGTTTGGCGCGTTCGAGAAGCTGGGCGCCAGAATCAGTGATGCTTACATTTCTGATTCTACCTTTACCGGACTCTACACGGATGTATCCAAGTTTTTCGAGCGGCAGCAAATTGCGAGTCAAAGTGGTTCGTTCCATTGAGAGTTCTTTGGCGAGTTGCGATATGGGCACCGGCTGCAGAAGACTGGTCGCGACGAGTACAGTAAATTGGTTACTCTTGATTCCCATCGAGCGGAAAACCTCGTCATAGATGCGAGTGATTGTGCGCGCTGCGGCCCGGAGTTTGGCGCAGTAGCAATTATTGGCGATTTCTTGATTTGCGATCATTGGTTGCTTGTTGTGAAGTGTAATTACACTATAAGATTGCGAAGTCAAGGGCTTTTATTTCAATTAGGATAATTTCTGCTCGTCCTTCCTTTGGAAATAGCGTGTCGGCCCGAACGCTCAGCCATCCTCGAGGTCGCGAAAGACTATACTCGAA
>JAJFLS010000672.1 GCA_021772595.1 Opitutales bacterium | reverse complement strand
CTGGGACTCACTTCGAGTGCGGCTGGCATGAGAGTTGGTGAAGGTGCTCAATCGCAAGGCAGCTCGCTTGGAGACTCTGGCAAACAGGGATCCGAGCAGATGGGCAATCGTGAAACAGCGGTCAAGAGCAGCGGCCCCGTTTCCAAGAGCGACAGCTCGCAAGGATTTCAGCTGAGCGGATCGCAAAGCTCTTCCACAAGCAAGTCGGAGTTCGCCGCCAAAGCTCAGCCGACCAGCTACTCTAGCAAGACGGCCGAAGAGGTGAAGGAAGTCTACACCGCGTTGACGAAAAGCGTCGATCGATTGGTAAGCAGCAAAGGCGAGCCCGTTACGATTCGCATCAATTTCGATCAAGGAGGCAGCATGGCTCTACGTGTATCGATGGATGGAGGACAAGTGAACACCTCCATGCAAACTGATTTGCCGGGCTTGGAAGGACTGATCAAATCGAATTGGTCGGATCTTGCTAGCGAGTGGAACGCGAAAGGCGTGAAGCTTAACATGCCGCAATTCACCCACGGAGAATCCGAAGCCGCGCGCAATGAGAATCTAATGACATTCGATCGTCGCGAAGGCAATTCCCAGAATGGAGCCGAAAGCGATACGAACGCGAAAGGCTCTCGTCAGGACAATGGACTCGGACGCTCATCGAAGCTCTCCAGTGATAGCAATAGCCAACCGGAAACCGCGACCGAATCCGCCGAGGATGAGGTGATCGGCGACCAAGAATTAAAAACGTACGCATAACGTCATGTCTGATATCAGTACAGCAATACCCAACTCATCGCAGGCCCTCGATGCGATCCTTTCGAATCCGATTGAATCGGGTTCCGAGCGAACTACACAGGCAACGTTGGGGCAGGCGGATTTCTTCAAGCTGCTCACTACTCAGCTAGCGAGCCAGGATCCTCTTCAGCCCATGGATGACACCGCGTTCATCGCCCAGATGGCGAATTTCAGCGAGCTCGAGATGATGTCCCAGTTGAACGACAATTTCGGTGAATTCACCAATCTTCAGCAATTCCAATCCTCGCAAGGCTATATAGGAAAGAAAGTTACGATGCTTGTCGAAGGAGAGGAAATCTCCGGCACCGCAACTGGACTCGAGCATATCGATGGGACCACGCGCGTCTTTGTGGACGGTAAAGGCTACAATATCGATTCGGTATTCAAGGTAGAGCAGGTCGAGTCGGAGCAGCCTTAGAGAAATCGAGAATTCAAAATCTAACTTAAAAATTTAAACCAAGAAAATTATGGCATTTGGAGCATTAAGCAGTGGAATCAGCGCCCTTCGCAGTTTTGCGAGAGGCATGGAGGTGATCGGAAACAATATCGCGAATGTGAATACGGTCTCCTTCAAAGGATCGCGTATCAAGTATTCGGAGACCTTCAATCAAATCCTGACCCAATCGGCGCCATCGCCGCAAGACGGTCAAGGATCGAACGTAACCGCGTCTCAAGTGGGACTCGGCGTACAGGTCGACACCGTTCAAGGACTTTTCCACCAAGGGGGATTGTCGAGCACGAATCAAAAGACCGACCTGGCGATATCGGGTGAGGGATTTTTCCTTGTGAGCGACGCTCGAAATCAAGACACCAAGTTCGCGACTCGCGGCGGTGACTTCCGAGTCGATGACCAAGGGAATATCGTGACGACAGAAGGATTCCGTGTTCAGGGCACGAACGATGGAGCGATTGGTTTCAATGTGTCCATCGACGCGAATGGAAATTGGGATTTCGCCAAAAATACCGATGCGGTTTCGGGCACGATCGAGCCGACGCAAACCGGAGGAGTGACCTTGGCTTTCGATAAGGAACAAGCGGAAGAAATCGTGGGACCTTTCGTTCCGAACGGAGTTGCTCGTAACTCGATGTACTACACCAACAATCTTATTGCTTCCGACGCGAGTGGCGTCTTGCAGTGGGATGGCCCTCACAATGTTGGTAAGGGTTCGATGGTCCTAAACGGTGGCGGGACGATTGATGAAGTTCCTGGATGGCATGCCTTCGGCAAGGAAATCGTAGACGCGATTGTTGCTCAGAGGGCACAGAGCGCGACCGGAGTTGATGCGGTTTCCAATAATGATATCGAGGAGGCTGTTTCGAAAGACATTTTCCACGCGCTTTTCTCCGCCGATCAAGCGTCGCACGGTTTGGACGGCACTGCGGTTACCACTCTGATGGGTCTATTGGACCTCTCGCATCTAGGCGATCCAGCCGCACAGACGGCCGGTGTTGCAACGATTCAAGGGCTTGTTCCTTCCGGGGCTACTGATGCAGAAACCCAGACCCTTATGCTTCAGAAAATAAATGGAACGCGGAATGATAAAGCGCCAGATCTGCTCAACTTTTCTATCGATCCAGAAGGAATGGTGACGTTCTTTTTATCAGATGGTTCCTCGTTTAACCGCGGGCAGATCAAGCTAATCGATTTCAATGACACATCTGCTCTCATTCGCGAGGGTCGGAACCTCTACAGCGGATTTGGCGCAGCGGGAATCAAGGGTATCGGAGATGGTGATGTGGGCGATGCTCTATCGGCATTGCGCGTCGCGGGCCGTCAGGGACTAGGCCGTATCCAGCAGGGAGCCCTTGAGCTCTCGAATGTCGATCTCACCGAGGAATTCGCCAACATGATCACCACCCAGCGTGGTTTCCAGGCGGGATCCAGAATCATCACTGTATCAGACGACATCCTACAGGAAGTCGTGAATCTGAAACGATAATTTCTACTAGTCGTAGGTAGTTAACCAACCAAATAAATAAGGAGAAACGGACGATATCATGGCAGAAGAGAATCAAGCTCAAGAAGCCGATAACAAGTCCGCGAAGAGTGGTGGCGGCGGAGGTATGCTCCCCGCCCTACTGGTCATCGTTTTGATGCCGGTAATCTCATTCGCGATGTTTAAATTTCTATTCCTTCCGGAGTTGAAAAAGAATATACCGGAGACCTCTGGCGCGGTTGAGCACGCAGAGATAGATCCTGCGAATGTGCATGTGGAAACGGGAGAGAAGTACAATGCAATCTTTCCGGATGTGATCACGAATGTCAGCGGGACCGGCATGGCGCGTTTTATCCGAGTCAGTCTGACGATTGAAAGCTCCAATCCGGACATCGAAAAAGAAGTGGAGGCCAATATGGCAGCCATGAAGGATCTTGTAGATACCGTATTGAGGCATTTCACGCTGGCCGATCTAGAGCAGCGAGAGATCAAGAACGTTATAAGAAACCAGATTATACAAGGTTTCGATCGCGTGCTTCAGCCTCCTATGGTTGACGACATATACTTTTCCCAATTCGTAGTCCAATAGCCAATACCTATGCCCGAGGAACCACAAGACCAGCCTGGCGACGGAGAGCTTCTCGATCAAACAGACATAGATGCTCTTATCGCGGAGGCGATGGACGAGCCCGATGAGATCATTTATGATCCGGAGGGTAACAAGGTCGCGACACAGAAGGGCACTCGTATCGAGCCATACGATTTCCGCAATCCGATTTTCCTCACTGAGGTAGAGTTGCGTCGCGTTCGGATTCGCCACGAGGAGTTCATTCGCTATCTGGCTGCTCGACTTTCGATATTCCTTCGACTGGAGTATTCGCTTAAGATGTCCAGTCTCGCGACGCTGACCTACAGCAAATTCACCGAGACGATACCGAATCCCGCGCACGTTGTGCTTTTCAAGATCGAGCAGCTTTTCGGAGTGGGCGTTATCGACATCAACCCGCGCCTCGCGCTGACTATGGTTGACCGAATGCTCGGCGGCAAGGGGCATTCCGTGCAAGGCGAACGATATTTGACTGAGATTGAAATGAACCTCGTCGACGATGTCGTAGGCATCGTTTTAGACGAGTGGTGCCGGCAGTGGAAGACCGAGCAGGATCTCGATACCTCCATTATTGGACACGAGAGCAATGGGCGCTTCCTTGAGACTGCGCCGTCGGATTCGATCATGCTAATTCTCACGATGGAAGCGGGCGTAGGCGACTGCTCTGAAGCTATCCAGATCGGAATTCCTTACTATACTTTGGAGCCGATCATCAAGAAGATGCACGAGAACAAGGAGAAGGAGATCAGTCATGAAGTCGTTGGTTCCCAAAAGGTTTGGCAGGATTCCTTCGATAAAGTGACCATTCCGGTTCGAGCGGAGTGGGATGCGGACAGCCTCACAGTGAAGGAAGTCGCTCATCTTCGTCCGGGCGACGTGATTCGATTTCCAAGAACAGTATTAAACGAGACGCGTGTTCGGCTGTCGAATACATGCAAATTTACGGGCGAAGTCGGTTTGGACAACAATCGAGTCGCCGTCAAAATCAACGAGAAATTTGAAGAGAAAGAAGAGGAACTATGAGCGAGATAATTGATCAGGAGAAGGACATCAACCTTCTCATGGATGTTCGTGTTAAGATGACCGTTCAGCTTGGATCCTGCAGGATGCCCATGCGTGATGTCATGGAGTTGGTCCCCGGTTCAGTGATACAGCTGAACCAGGAAGCAAAGGATCCCGTTGGTCTCTATATTAACGACAAGCTAATCGCCTATGGCGAGGTGGTTGTCGTTGAGGACAACTTCGGAATCAAAATCACTGAAATGACAGGCGGTTGAATCAGTTATGCGTTCTCTTGCACTTATCGCGTTCGTCACACTGATAGCGCTGCCTGGCTCTTTCGCACAAAGCGAAAATGCAAACGAGTCCGAGGTAGTTTATCCCAATAGCTCTCCGGAAGAAACTGAGGCGGAAACGGCCGACAGCTTATATGCGGACTTGGTTTCCGAGGATGGATCTCCGATCGGAATGGTCGTAACGATACTTGGATACTTGATCATTCTTGGCGGTATGGCCATCGCGGCCTGGTACCTCTTCAAGCGCGGAGTACTTCGCAAACCGTTTGCCAACACTGAAGGAAAGCTGAAGGTGGCGGAAAGTAGAATGCTTGGGAATCGGCAGTACATTATGGTTGTCGAGTACGGTGATAATAAAGTTCTTCTAGGCGTTGGTCCTGGGAAGATCGATTATCTCACTTCCTTAGATGGATATCGGAACGAATTTCCAAACCTTGAGCCTCAAGTCGACAAAAAGTCGATACAAGAGATCGCATGAGGAAGTATATAACGATTCTGTTGCTTGTCGCGTTCTTCGTCGGATTTTCCGATACCACTTATGGTCAATCGACCGGTAGCTCTGGGATGCAATTGAGCATCAATATGGGCGATGGCGAAGATGGTAGTCAGGATGTGGGCACAGCGATCCAGATTCTGCTGCTGATGACTTTGCTGACATTGGGGCCATCGATTGTGGTGCTGATGACAAGCTTTACTCGAATCATTATCGTGCTCGGCTTCGTGCGTACCGCTCTGGGGGTGCATCAGGCTCCGTCGAACCAGCTCATCGTTGGTCTCGCTTTAGTGATGACATTTTTCGTTATGCAGCCGGTGTTCGAAGAAGTGAACGCGAATGCGCTTCAGCCGTTGTTCGATAAGAGCATCACCACCGAGCAAGCTATAGAAAATGGCTCTGGTCCGTTGCGGGATTTCATGTTGAAGCAGACAAAGCTGAGCGACGTGGAGTTCTTTCTCGATTTGGCTAGAATGGGGCCGACGTCGACAGCCGAATTGCCTATGAGAGTAGTCGTGCCTTCGTTTGTTATGAGCGAGATTCGCACGGCGTTTCAGATGGGGTTTCTGATCTTTCTACCCTTTATTCTAATCGATTTTCTTG
>JAJFLS010000671.1 GCA_021772595.1 Opitutales bacterium | reverse complement strand
ATCTCAAAGTAGTTGTAGCAGAGGACGAGACTCTTTTCAGAGAATTTCTCGTCAGAATAATAAAGGAGCGTTTCGGCTTCGAAATCATCGGCGAGGTCTCCACGGGCGAAGAAGCCTACGAGCTATGTAAAAACCACTCGCCTGACATCATTTTCATCGACTTGAGGCTGCCGGGGATTTCCGGACAGGAGCTGGCCCAGCGGATCATCGACGAAATGCCTCAGACCCGGATTCTGATTATCTCAGCGGTCGAGGATACGAAGCGGATTGGTTCGCTGTTGTCGATGGGCGTGACCGGCTTTCTTAACAAGAAAGAGGAATTCACGGTTTTCGAGCAGGCCATCGAGTCGGTCGCGAGCGGGAATATTTTCGTCAAGACATCCGCTCGTTCGAAGAACGACAAGCCAGACGTCCTCGACCAAAGGGAGCAGCTAGAGAGCTTGAGCCCTCGCGAGAGGGAAATCGTGGCTTTCGTTGGCAGTGGAATGACCAACAAGGAAATGGCTGCCAAGCTGGGATTGAGCGTCAAGACGGTCGAATCCCATCGGAGCAATATCTCCAAGAAGTTGAAGATCTACGACATCGCGAGTTTGACGCTTTTCTCGGTGAGAACCGGTTTGGTGACGCTTTAGCGGCAGTCGATTTTCTCGGAGGGTGTCTAATAAAGACGGTTAAGGCACGGGACGGCGCCCGAGCACTACCTTTTTCTCGAGCGAAGCTCGAGCATTGGGGTAGCGACCGGGCGCCGTCCCGGATGAAAAATGCGGTATATTGCATTTATTGGTCAGCCTCTCAGGGGCTGACGAAATTGGTCGAAGCCCCTATGGCTAGCATGCATAATGATTCCGCTTTTGTTAAACAGTCTCTTGGAATTTAGATGCTCGGAGATCTTGCCAGTGGCGTGGATTTCGTATTGAGTTGCGCAATGAAGGCTGAAGAGGAGGCAGTTCGGGCTGAGAAGCGTATTTTGGTCGTGGAGGACCATTCTTTCAGCGCGAAACTGCTCTGCCATTTTCTCAAGAAATCCGGTTTTTCCTTTGACTGGGTTGAGACCGGTGCCGATGCAGTCGCTCGGTGCGGCGAGGTCGAGTACGACGCGATATTGATGGATGTCAAATTGCCCGGAATGAACGGCATCGAGGCGACCCGACAAATCATCGATCAGGCGAATCTGACCCGGCCGCCGATCATTGTGGGTGTGACAGCCAGCCCTCGGGAGAGCGAATTGGAAGAATGCTTTGAAGTGGGCATGGCGGAAGTGTTTCGCAAACCGGTGGACTTCGACCGATTGCAACGATTTCTGGAGAGACGCCTTCTGCCGTCGCAAATCGCTGGACGGTTCGTCCCCAAAGCAAACGTCCATCCCGGTGAGATCCCTTCGAGCGGAATTTTCGATCGCGCAGTGGCGACCGCTTTTCTAGGAAGAATGGGTGGGACTTCAACGCTCTATGAAGGTCCGATCGAGCTGTTTTTCGCTTCGATAGATGAGAGTCTGAATAGGCTCGACGCTGCGGTCGGAACCGATGATCGGCTGGAGATCGAACGCTGGGCCCATACGCTGAAGGGTTCGGCAGGGTTAGTTGGCGCTCGGGATCTGGAGGATTTCGCCAAAGGGCTCGAGCTCGTGGCGAGCGACGGCTCGTCCCATTTTCAGCCCAAGCATTGGTTGCCGCTTATCGTGGGCGCGGCCGAATCTCTGAAAGAGGCCATGATGGCTGAGATGTGCACGCGCTGATCAGTAGCTGAGCCGAATATGCGTATGGTGTCGGATGAACTGTTCGAGACTGTCGATCCCTCTCTTTAGCATCGGATCGTTTTCTTCGACATCCGGTAGGGGACTATTCAATACGTGGGCGACCACGCGTGCTTCGTCGGCCGGCAATTGATTGGCCCATTGCTCTTTGACTGGATAGCCCTCTTGGCGGCAGTAGAGGTACAGGCATTTCAAAAATGTAGCCTGCGGCTTTCGGCTGGTTTCCCAAGCGTCGAGACCCTTCGTTAGAAGGTCGAAAATGCCTTCCAGATTCTCGTCGTGGGCGGGATTGGCGTTAATGATCTTGGCGAGCCTGGCGGCAGCTTCGAAAGAGGGGAAGTGCTTTGCGATGTCCAAGCGCTTTCGCGCGATCTGGGCGTCCTTAATGAATCCAGAAACGCTGCTGGGTTTCATCTCGATTCGAAACTCGCCCTCGTCAAAGAGGTCGATCAAGGGTTGCTTGCCCGGTTTCGTCGAACGTCTGACGAGTGCGATGATGTTTCCTCTTTCCGAGGATAGGAGTCGGTGGGCGATGTAGGCGTCTCCTCGCGGCTCGCTGCCTAGAGCGATGGCGTGGGTGACGACTTCGGGAGCGGGCATCGAGTGGGGCGAATTATTCGGTCTCTTCGGCGAGAGTCGGAGCGGCTTTCCATTCCGGGACGACGGCGCCGCCCGAAATGATGAACTTCATACCTTCTCCAACAGTCATATCCAAAACTTGAATATCTTCTGGAGGTATCATAACGAGAAATCCGCTAGTAGGATTCGGCGTAGTCGGGACAAAAATATTGTGGAGCGGCTTGTCGAGCTTGCTCAGGATTTCCTCTTTCGACTCGCCGGTTAAGAAGCCGATAGCGTAGGCGCCATTTCTTGGAAATTGGATGAGGACGACCTTTTCGAAAACGGCTCGGTTTTGGGAGCTGAAGGTGTCGACGATCTGCTTGACTGAATTGTAGACAGTGTTGATGACCGGGAGGTTGTGCAAAAGGCGTTCGCCGATCGACCAAAGGTACTTCGCGACGAAATAGCGCGAGAGAAAACCCAGTAGGGTGACTAGAAAGACGACGATGATGGTAGCGGTCAGATCCCAAAATAGTGTGAGCTCGGGGTCGAAAAGTATGTGGTCCGGAACAGGGAAAAAGATTTTCGCCTTGAAGCTGCGGCCGATCTTGAGAATCAGCTCGTTGAATACGAACAGAGTGATGCCCAACGGCGCTAGCAAAATCACTCCGGACAAAAAGGCTCTTCTGAGAGATGCAAACATGATTTCGGAACTATTTGAGGATTATGTTGAATTGGCGACTCTGAAAAAACGATTGATGAAGGGCGAATCGTCGCCGAACGGAGGGAATTTCGAGCGGCGCTCTAATTTGCGTTGATTGTCTCTGGTCCAACGTTTTGTAATGGAAGGTTAATGCAGTGGAAAGGAGCTAACAGGCTATACTCGAAACGCTCGTTGCAGCGCTGGATCTCGCGTCTCGACAAGGGATGGGAGGACCGGTTCCCGGTCGATGCGTTGAAGCGTGGGAGGAAGCTCTACAAAAAGGGGAGTATCCGCGAAATCTCGATCGGCGAGGAAGACGCGATTATGACCTGCAAGATCGGCAAGGCCGAGAGCTATTCAGTCGTAGATTGGGATAACGGACAGTTCGCCATTCGCTCCTCTTCAACGGACTCGACGTTCGCGGATGCGATTGCGGTCGCCGGTTTTCTTGAAATCGAAGAGTTGATCGCGGACGAGGAGCTCGTGCATCCGCTGGAGGATGACATCGAGCCATCGCAGGAATTGGCCATTCGGGATTCCGATGATTCTGTCGAAGATGACTGGGAGGAAGCCGCCGAGCGCATGCTTCATCTCATCCTCGATACGCACTATCAAGGATTGATTTGCGAGGCGTATTGGCTTTCCGAGGACGGAAGCAGAGTGCCGGCATTGGGAGGCGCCCAAGGAGCGCCGAGAGCGGAAAATGCCGAGGAGCGCGAACGCCTCATCACGCTCGCCGCGCTCGCCCGAAAATCGCATTTCACCTATTCCGAAAAATTCAATGGCTACCTGCTGGAGCACTTGCGGGAGATTCCGTTTTTCGTCAGCAAGGTCTGGCCCAATTGGAAACCTTCGTTTTCGACAGAAGAGCGCGAGAATGTCGCGAACATACGCGAAGGGTTCACCGAGCTGAATTTGGAGGCGAAAGCCAAGCTGGACCGCAATGGGAAGGTGGATCTGAAATGGGATCTAAATACGGGCAAGCTGAATTTGTCCGAGGAGATGGCGCGCGCCCTCCTGGATCGAAGCGATGCTTCCGCATTGATTCCGGAGATCGGCATCGTCCGCCTTTCCCAAGAGTCACGCGAATTGATGAGTCGTTGGAAGGAGCTCGAAAAGAGCGAAACGAAAAGTTTCGAGCCCTACCAATTGTTCTCGTTGTTTCCCGATGGAAAAGCGAATGTGAACATGGAAGGGGACCTCCGTAAATGGCGTGACGGTTTGCTCTCCCAAGGCGATTCCGAGGAGGAGTTGCTCGAATGCCTTCGCCCTTATCAGCGCGAGGGGGTCCAGTGGATGCGGCGGCTTTTAGACCACGGCTGCCATTGTCTCTTGGCCGACGAGATGGGATTGGGGAAAACGGTCCAAGTCATCTCGCTGATCAAAGACAGTATCGCGACGGGAAAGAAAGCTCTGATCATTTGCCCGGCGAGCGTCGTGCCGGTGTGGGTTTCGGAATTCGAGAAATTCGTCCCCGAACTGAAAGCGCGGAGATACTCGGGCCGCGCGATCGACAATGAAGGCGAGGGTTGGGACGCGCTGGTAACCAGTTTCGCCCTCATGCGCAATCGAATCGAGCATATCGCTGCCAACGAATTCGAATTCGCGATCATCGACGAAGCCCAGTTCATAAAAAATCCCGACGCGAAAGCGACTCGGGCGAGCTTGAGGATCAACGCTCGCAAGCGTATTGCTCTCACGGGTACACCCATTGAAAACAAGCCGCTCGATATTTGGCCGTCATTCCAATTCCTAATGCCCGGCCTGTTGGGAAGCCGTCGCTCGTTCGAAGATCAACTGCAAGCGAATCCGGCACGATTCAAAGCGCGGCTGAAAGCGCAGATCGCGCCGTTCATGTTGCGGCGCACGAAGACGGAAGTAGCCTCGGATCTGCCGGAAAAAATTATAATCGACCAGCATTGCCCGATCACGTCGAAGCAGGCGAGCGAGTACGCGGGCATTTGCGCGGCCGGGCTCCAGCGTTTGGGGAACAATCTGGGAGATGCGTTGCAGCAAAATCGGTTTGCGGCGCTGAGTCTGTTGACGCGGTTGCGTCAGGCTAGCTGCGATCCCGGCCTTTTGCCTTGGGTGGAAGCCGAACTTGAGGACAGCGGCAAGCTTATGGTTTTGCTAGAAAAGCTTATCGAAGTTTTGGGTACGGGACACAAGGTCGTGATTTTCAGCCAGTTCGTTCGATTTCTGGAGCGTATTCGAGAATTGATAACGCATTCCTTTCCCGAGCTTCCTCTATTCGAGCTGACGGGTTCGACGAGAGACCGCGAGCGTCCGGTCCGCGAATTTCAATCGACAACCGACACCGCAGCCATGCTCGTCAGCTTGCGGGCAGGCGGTTCGGGAATCACATTGAACGCGGCCGACTACGTCTTCTTGATGGATCCGTGGTGGAATCCGGCGGTGGAGAATCAGGCGATCGATCGGGTTCACCGTATTGGTCAGGAAAATACAGTGTTCGTCTACCGACTCATTGCGGAAGGAACGATCGAAGAGCGAATCCAGGATCTGAAGCGGGACAAGCAGGAATTGTTCGAGAGCATCATCAAGAACAGCTCGACCGGAGCGGATGAGCTCGCCCGCCAGTTCAAATCGCTAGAGTCGCTTTTGATCTTGTCGCAGAATGAATGAGAAGCTCGATTTGAGGAAGATGATTCGCCCACGGATTACCTAGAGCAGTATCGCCGCCCGTTCGAGAGCCTCAGGGCCTTGCGCTTTGTCGAAAGGCAACCAAATGTTGCCCACGGATCACTCGGAATTTCACGGATAAAGCGGCGGTAGGATTCGAATCTTATTTCCGCGGCTTGTCTCGGCGTAGCAGCGCGTAGACCGAAACCGGAACCAAATTACAGACGCAGGAAGGAACAAGCGAACCCAGAGATCGAAGACAAAAAACCACAAACAGGTAGATTTTTTAAA
>JAJFLS010000068.1 GCA_021772595.1 Opitutales bacterium | reverse complement strand
GCGGCGATGACGGCGAACGTGATTACCTATCGGAGAAAGAGCGCTGTGCGCGAGGTGGGGAAGGCGCTCGGATTTCCGGAGGAAAGCTTGGGGCGATTTTCTTCTTTGTATGGAAGTCATAACTACTCGCATGCGGTAGATTTCGACGAGCAGCTTGAGAAATCGGGTATGGCGAAGACGCATCCGCGAGCGCGGGCCATGGCGAAACTGTGTCAGCAGGTGGTTGGTTTGCCGCGCCATTTGGGTCAGCATTCGGGTGGCATGATTATTTGTCAGGGAGCGTTGGATGCGGTTGTTCCGCTGGAGCCCGCTGCGATGGCCGGCCGGACCGTTGCTCAATGGGACAAGAACGACTGTGCCGACATGGGAATCGTAAAGGTCGATTTGCTGGGCCTCGGGATGATGGCGGTGATGCAGGATACGATCGAGACCTTGAACGGAAAAGGCGTTCCGATCGAGCTTGCGACGATTTCCAAGGACGATACCGCGACGTTCGAAATGATGCAGCGGGCGGATACGGTTGGCGTGTTTCAGATCGAGAGTCGGGCGCAGATCGCCACCTTGCCTCGCATGAAGCCGAAGAGCTTTTACGACGTGGTGATCGAGGTGGGGATAATCCGGCCAGGTCCGATTCAGGGCAAGATGGTGCATCCTTATCTGGAGCGTCGCGAAGATCCAAGTAAGGTGAAATACATTGATCCTCGATTGGTGGATACGCTGGAGCGGACGTTGGGCGTCCCCTTGTTTCAGGAGCAGATTCTTAAAGTGGCGATGGTGATGGCGGGCTTTACGGGGGCGCAGGCCGAGGAATTGCGCCGCGCGGTGAGCACATTCAACACGAACGAAGGCCGCATGAACAAGGTGCTTCGCAAACTGGTGAGCGCGATGCAGAGCCGCGGCGTGCCTGAGGATAAGATTGCCCAGGTCGTGCAGTCGGTTTCGAGCTTTGCTCATTACGGCTTTCCTGAAAGCCATGCGATTTCATTTGGATTGCTGGCCTATGCCAGTACGTATCTGAAATGCCATCACGCGGCGGAGTTCTATGTGGGGCTTCTGAATAACCAACCCATGGGATTCTATTCGCCTGCGACTTTGATACAGGATGCGAAGCGGCATGAGGTGCGGATCAAGCCCGTTTGCGTTGAAGCGTCCGGCTGGCGTGGCGTGGCTACGGGCAAGAATGAAATCCGCTTAGGCCTGCGCATGGTGAAAGGGCTGAACAAGGGCCACGCGGTCTCCATGGAGAAGGCTCGTTCGGAGCGGGCGTTTCATTCGCTTCACGATTTCAGACAGAGGACGCTTTTCGATAAAGACGAGCTGCGGCAACTCGCGTCGATTGGGGCTTTGAATTGCTTGGCTAACAATCGCCGCGATGCGCTTTGGGCGGTGGAATCCATGCTGGATGCGGAAGATCTTTTTTCGGGTATTGAAGAAGCGGACGCAACGCTCAGCCCGTTGGAAGTGATGACTCATCTAGAGCGCCTTAAGGCGGACTATGAGGGAATGGGCGTGACGGTCGGCAGGCATCCCATGGCGTCGATTCGGGATCAGTTGACGCAAGTTTGGCGGTCGAGCGATCTTGAGAACACGCCGCATGGGAGCCGCGTGAAGATCGCCGGTCAGGTTATTTGTCGCCAGCGTCCGGGTACGGCGAAGGGGTTCGTTTTCATCTCCCTTGAAGACGAGACGGGGATTAGCAACACGATTGTCGTGCCCAAGCTGTTTGAACGTAGCCGATTGACCATTACGCAGGAGAAATTCATCCTGATAAGCGGCGTGCTACAGAGAGCCAAAGGCGTAATCCATGTAAAAGCGGATCGGATAGAGCCGCTCGCGACCAATGCCCTGCCTGCTTCAAGCTCCTACGATTTTCATTAGCGGGAGGGCGCCGATCGACGGTGAGCTCATTTTGTCCGTGTAATTGCGGCGGTTGGGGGGTAGATAGACGGCCATTCAAACGATGGTTATTGGAATCACAGGAGGTATCGGGAGCGGGAAGTCGACGGCTTCGAAGCTGATCGAGGCCAAGGGCTATCGCCGTCTTGACTGCGACGAGATCGCTCACGAGCTGCTGGCGAGTGATGGGAAGACTCGGGAGGAGGTCCTGGCGGAGTTTGGGAAAGGCGTCTTGGGAGAGGGCGAGGGGATCGACCGGAAGGCTCTGGGAGCGATCGTATTCGAGGACGAGAAGCGGCTGCGGGCGTTGGAGGCGATCCTCCATCCGAAGATCCGTCAGGCTTGGGAATCGAAAATCTCGCAGGCCCCCGAGGAGGACTGGATTGTGGAAATACCGCTTTTATTCGAAAAAAACCTTGAGAATAGGGTTGATTTTACCGTCTGCGTGTTCACTGATTTGTCTACGCAGGTCGAACGTTTGGGACGAAAGGGCATGGCTCGAACTCAAGTGTTGGCGCGCATAAATCGGCAGATGCCAATCCCCAAGAAAGCGGAGAAAGCCGATTGTGTACTGCTAAACGACGGATCCCTCGAATTTCTGGAAGACCAAGTAAAACAGCTTCTTACGCTCATTTAATTTTTTCGAAACAGCTCAACGTAGATAGACTTTAGGATGAGATTGCCGACGTGGCGATCGCTCCGGTTGCGCTTGTAGAGTTTTAAAACCACTCCCTTATTTTTATGTCTAGTGAATCAGATTTGACGAACGAAGCGATCGTTCCCATGGAATTGAACCTCGGCGAGAATGCCAAGGCCGCCAAGTCGCCAGCGAAGAAGGCGGCTCGCAAAGTCGCCCGGAAGAGCGCTCGGAAAGCGGCTCCCAAAAAGTCGGAAGGCTCAGCAACGGAGAAGCCCGCGGGCGAAGCATCCGCGCCGAAAGCCGAGCCTGAAAAAGGCGGCGAGGCCCCGTCGGAATTCCGCCCAGCCGATTTCAAAGGACGAGGTTCGCATTTCGATGGCGTCGATAAGGTGGAGGTGGCTCCCGATGTCTCGAAGCCGAAGGCGTCGGAATCCGCTGGCTCGAGCGAAGCGGAATCCAAGGATCAACCGCAGGGCGATTCCGGCGAGAAGCCTTCGCATAACGATGGCGGCGGTCAAAACCGGCAGAAAAATCAGAATCGCCAGCAAAGAGGCCATCAAAACAAGGGAGGCAACCGCCACCAGAACAAGAAGGGCTCTCAGCAACAGCATCAGAAGAACCGCCAGAAGAATCAAAAAGGGGGTCATCGCAATGACCGCAACGAGCGCAAAATGGGTAGCGGCTGGCAACAGCCTTTGCCGCCCAAGGAGACGGATCACGTGGGAGGCATTTTGCCGGCGTCCGCTCGTTACGCGAAATACGAGGATGTCGAGGCGATTATCGCAGAGCTGACGCCCGATGAGAATCCGATTAACCTGGCAGAACTCTATGAGGCTTCGATTGATCAGGGCCGCGTTTTCGCGGAAGCTCTCGGCATCGTTTTCGAGGACAAGCCCGGTCGCAAGCAGATCCTCGAGCAGGTCTTCAAGCAGGCGACTGAAAAGAAGTCGTTGTTCAAGGATTCGGGCTTTCTAGATTTGACGGACGAAGGCTACGGATTCGTGGTTCACGGCGGAGGCAACTATCAGTTGAAGCCGGAGAGCGTTTACGTTCCAGCGTCGGTGATCAGCCACTACAGCCTGAAGCGCGGCCATGAGATCGAAGTGATCGCGACGCCTCCTCAGGAAGGCGAGCGTTGTCCGGCGGCGGTGAAAATCGTTTCTGTAATGGGCGACGAGCCTGAAGCGATTACGAAGATCGCGGTGTTCGAGGATCTCATACCGTACTATCCGACGGAGCGTCTGGTGTTGGAAACGCCGTTGCCGAGCAACAGCAAGAAAGACGTTTCAATGCGCGCTTTCGACGTGCTCACCCCCATTGGATTGGGGCAGAGAGGCTTGATCGTGGCGCCGCCTCGCACGGGTAAGACGGTGTTGCTTCAAGGACTGGCGTACTCGGTTCAGGAGAATTATCCGAAGGCGCACTTAATCGTGTTGCTAATCGACGAGCGTCCGGAGGAAGTGACCGATTTTCGGCGCAAGGTGAGCGGCGAAGTAGTGAGCTCGACGTTCGACGAGACGGCTTCCAGCCACGTCCATGCGGCGGAGATGGTAGTCGAAAAGGCCCGACGGATGGTCGAAAAGGGGAAAGATGTAGTAATCCTGCTCGATTCGATCACGCGACTTGCTCGCGCCTACAATTCGTTGGCTAGCAATAGCGGCAAGATAATGAGCGGCGGCATCGAGGCCACGGCGTTGCAGAAGCCGAAACGTTTTTTCGGTTCGGCTCGCAATATCGAAGAGGGCGGCAGTTTGACTATTATGGGTACCGCGTTGGTGGATACCGGCAGTAAGATGGACGAAGTGATCTACGAGGAGTTCAAGGGAACCGGCAATATGGAACTCCATCTGGATCGCGACTTGATTAACAAGCGAGTATTTCCAGCGATCAACTTCGAGCGAAGCGGCACCCGAAAGGAAGAGCTTCTCTACCACCCGCAGGAGTTGGATAAAGTTTACGGATTGCGTCGCGTGAT
>JAJFLS010000670.1 GCA_021772595.1 Opitutales bacterium | reverse complement strand
GAAGGAACCCGAGAACACGCGCCGGTGCAGCTTTTCCTTTAGTCCGCGCGTCGCCGCGCATTCGGTGAATCGCAAGCCGTTCCCTTCGTTGATCAGGAGAAAAGAGGGATAGCCGTCATTGGCATCGTAAAACGGAGTCGGCATGGCGCCTCCATCGTAGGGTAGCTTGTAGTGGCCAATCCATAGATCGAGATCGCCATCCGTGTCGATATCTCCGCAAGTCATCGTCGTATCGCCTTGGATGACAACACTGGAACCGACGTCGATGAGTTTAGGCATTTCCAAGAACGTTCCCTTGTCGGTTCCTTGGAAGAGAAACAAGCCGCTCGCAAGCGGGCTGTTCTCGTTCGGGTAGATCGATCCTTCGACGATCATATCCGTGTATCCGTCGGCATCGAAATCGCCTAGGACCGCAGAGCGTGCCGCGTTGACGATAACGGAGGTAAAGGGTTTGAGCCTGTATTCGGTTGCTGGATTGTTCCACGCGATCTGATTGGCTGCGGGAAGAATGATCTCCGATCTTCCATCGCCATTGAGATCGTAAGCGAGAACGGGGCCGCGTTTCTGGGCCGCGATATCGAAGGCTCCCATGCGTTTGAAGAGGGGCTGGCCTTGTCGTTGAAGGATTTCCAGCTCCGTCACTTCGATCGTATCCGGAACGAAAATACCCTTGTTGTTCTTTTCCTTCAGCCAAAGGACTTTTATGCGGCCATCGGCGATGAGTCGGAGTTGAGAGGCCTGGTGCTCCACGTGCAGGGAAAACGAAAAGACCGACTCGTTTTGTCCGGCGGGCTTTTCGTCGAACTGCTTGTGGTGCCATTCGCTTTGGTTGAGGGAGTATCCCAGTTTTTGCAGCTGCCCAAGCCAGTTGTTCCATTGCGGTTTGGGGAGACTGCGCGTGGCGTGGCCGATCGTTCGGGACGTGATTTCGTGGTTCAGAGAAGCCGCGTCGGAGAGCTCGCCCAATTTGATGCTGTTGAAGGAAAACGCCTGCAGCACGGAAATGGGGGCGTCGGTATTTCGAAGCTCGTCCCACAATCGAATGAATGCTTCCTCGTGTTCCTGGGCCAGGGATTCCTGTCGCCAGGTTGAGGCTTCCTTTTCCTGACGATCCTTGATAATCGACAACAGGTCGGATCCGGATGCGTTCGATAGTAGGGTCAAGCAAGCCAGAATGAAGGTGGTGAGGTGGAGTAGGGATTTCATGGGACTATTCAAAGTGGATCGATTGTGGGACGGGGCGCTGACCCGTCGACGGGTGGAAGGATGTCGCCTCAACGAGGCGACCTACAACGGAGATTACTATTTGGGCAACGATGTAGTGTGTATTTGATCTAAACATTATCATTGGCGCCCATCCATAGTGCTTGAGCTCGGTCTTTTGTCCAGAGACCGTTCACGATTCCGAGGCTGTGCTTCAGTTTGAAGGTTTCACCGGCGCCTATCGTATGAGTATCATGATAGGCCGTGGACCAGGCGAGGCAGGGGAATTGCGGGCGGCAGAACCAGTGGTGGGTATAGGGTGGGTTTTCCGTGAGATCTTCGCAGAGTATCAGGCACCCATTAAGGGAAGTGTCGAAGATGCCTTGGTAGGCGAGACGGGAGCTCTGCCAACCGTTCAGTTGATCGGGCGAGTCTAAGATCGTTTCGCCATCGTAGTAGTCGTCCCATTCCGGTATTTGCTTATTGTCGAAAATATGGGCACCTGTCCTGTCGAATCCCCGGCTCATCCGCAGGAAGAGGCCGGTGTATCCAGATCCTTGTAATTCTTCGCCGGAACTGTAGGAATTGTGAGAAATCGTTTCGCCCAAAGTATTCGTATGCTCGCTTTCCCAGACCAGCCGCCAGAGTCCAATTTCGGGGTCGATGTCGCGAACGGTGAGGGTGCGGGTTTCTTTGAATACCTGTTCCTCGTTTGGCCCGATCCAGTCGAGGGTCTCGATCCACGCGTATCCGTTTTCGAGCGCTTTCGATTCGATCCAATCGCGGTGTCGCTGCGAACCGACATTGTCGATGTTCGCGTATTCGCCCGTTTCCTTGCTGTAGGTGTGGCCGCCCCAGAAATTCATCCCGTTGACCGAACTCATAGTCAGGCTGAGCCCTTGATGCCAAGGGTGATCGGCGGGACGATTGTTTGTGAGGATATCGCCAGCGAGGGTCCGGATCGGATGAAAGTAGGGACGAGGACAATACTGCTTATTCGTGTCCGGTCGGTAGATGTAGTCGAAGAGAACTTGGTCTCCGTAGCGAACCCGTAGCGTTTTGTCCTCTATGTATTCAGATGTTAGATTCATTTGTGTTTTTTGCCCACGAAGGACACCAAGGTCACTAAGACGTCTCAGGTCAGGAGATCAACTCCTTCGTGGTCTTCGTGTCCTTCGTGGGCGATTAAATTATTGAAAGGTTTTGGGCGAAGGTGCCTCCTACGTGCTCGTAGAAGGGATCGCCTTCGACGATGGTCCCGGGTTTTACCGGTCGACCGGTGGCGGCGGATTTGTAGAGGGCGGTGATGAATTCGATCGTGCGCCGCGCTTCAGGGCCGCTGACTAGCGGAGGGCGTCCGGCCTGGTAGTCGGCCACCATGGCCTTTAGCTGGGAGGGCTGCTTGGTGACGGTATCGTCGGTGATCGTCTTGAAGGTCTCGGCTTTCTCCGGGTCCATCGTATCGAGCGTCTTGAAGCGCCACTTGTCTCTGTTCAAATCGTAAAGAGCGTCCTCGGTCCAAGCGGTTCCCTGTTGAAAATCGTAGCGCAGGAAGGTTCGTTCATGCGGGCATAGAATGGAGTTTAGGATACTGCCGATGGCGCCATTGCGGAAAAGCACGCTGGCCGATGAGACATCCTCCACTTCGATGTCGCGGTCCAAGGTCGAGCAGAGAGCTCGAACTTCCACCCAATCTCCCATCGCCCAAAGAAAGGCATCCATGGCGTGGATACCATGTATCATGGTCGGTCCGCCGAGTTCGCTGGCCCACGTGCCGCGCCAGTCGACCTCGTAGTAAGCAGGATCTCGATACCAGGTGGTGTGACAGGTGCCGACCAGAGGCTTTCCGGCGACTTCTTCGTCGATCATGCGCTTGATGTGCTGCGGAGCGCCCCCGAAGCGGAATTGGTAGACGGAGGAGCAGTGCATGCCCGTGCGCGTTTCAGCGGTGCGGATCGCATCGAGTTCTCGCAGGGAGCCGCAGAGTGGTTTCTCGCATAGGACCCAGGCCCCAGCCTCCATGGCCTTGATGGAAAGCTCAGCGTGGCTTTGCGGGGGTGTGGTGACGCACACGATATTCGGCTTCTCCTTTTCGAGAAGTTCGTCCACGTCGGTGTAGACCCTCGGGATGCCGAACTTCTTTGCGAAGTCGCCGGCCCGTTCTTTATCCACATCCATTACGGCGACGAATTCTGCTTCGCCATTTGGAAAAATGACGGCGTCCGGTTCTGCGCTCAGGCGAACGTGATGACCGGCGATGACGCCAGTGCCTATGAGGGCGATTTTCAGTTTCATTGTATTGGGAGGCAGCACTTGAGAATTGTATGTGAGTAAAGTGATTGGATAGCTCGGAGATGTAACCTCATTAGGAATCTGACAGTCTGAATTCGGCGAAATTAAATAAGTTCGAATAGGGGAAACCAATATTGCCATCTGCGGGCAGAGAGCTCTATTTTTATCGATTCTCCCTCTTATGATTTGATTATTATTCCAATAATTAATTATTAGGTTTGAGTTAAATGATTTTAGAAAAGGTTTAGCCTTGATATTTATGAGTTTTTGGGGTGTTTTGGGACTGAATTGATTTCTCGAGACACCATTAATGAACTGGAGACTTGGAAAGTCTCGCCTCGCCGGAAGCCGCTATTGCTACGGGGCGCGCGGCAGGTTGGGAAGACCTTCGCCGTCAGGCGTTTTGGTGAAACCTATTCTCTGCTTCTCGAGGTGAACTTCGAAGAGTCGCGAGATATTCATCAATTCTTTGAAGGCAGCCTCGATCCGATTCCGATTTGCGAGAAGCTGGCGAATTATTTTGGGGTAAAGATTCTAGCGGGCGAAACGCTCGTCTTTTTCGATGAAATCCAAGCCTGTCCCAATGCGTTGAGCGCCTTGCGATTTTTTCGCGAAAAAATGCCTGAGCTGCATGTGATTGCGGCGGGATCTCTCTTGGAGTTCGCGCTGGAAGAAATTCCTGCTCAGGGAGTAGGGCGACTTTCCTCGCTCTACATGTATCCAGTGACCTTTGATGAATTTCTCAAGGCCATCGGAGAAACCGGCAGTTGGGAGATGCTGCAAAAGGCGTCCCCGGAGAAACCGCTGGATATGGCTTTCCACCGACGGTTGATCGATGCGTTTCGGACTTATCTTATAATCGGAGGCATGCCGGAAGTCGTACAAGCCTACTGCGATAGGCGGGACTTGAGAGAGTGCCAAGAAATTCTAAGCGATCTACTTGTAACGTTTCGCGATGATTTTGCGAAGTACAAGGCTAAGACGTCTGCACTTCTCTTGAATGAAGTCTTACAATCGATCTGCCATCAATCCGGGGGGAAATTCAAATACTCATCGGTTGATAGAGCTTTGGCGGCGAAACCGATTAGGGATGCGGTCGAGTTGCTGGTATTAGCAGGGATTGCTCGAAAAGTATATCATACCGATGCTCGAGGGCTTCCGCTGGGCGCTCAGGTTAATCCGAAGCGATTCAAAGTGATGATTATGGATGTAGGGCTTCATCAGCGTATCCTCGGTTTGGATATGTCGAAAATGATGACGGCGAGGAGTCTGGATGTTGTGAACAAAGGATCGATTGCCGAGGTGTTTGTTGGGCAGGAATTGGTCGCAGTTCAATCGAATAGGGAACCGGCTAATTTGTACTACTGGCATCGGGAGGCTCGCAGCAGCAATGCGGAAGTCGACTACGTATGCGTTAAGGATGAAGCGCTTGTTCCCGTTGAAGTAAAAGCAGGGGGGAGTGGAAGCATGCAAAGTATACGACTATTTATGACAGAGCGTAATTTGGAAAAGGGTGTACGCGCTTCGCTCGAGAACTTTGGGGCGCTGCGGGATCTCGATATTATACCGCTGTACGCGGTCGGTAGTCACTTTAGTGGATGAGATTTCGTTGAGCCGTATCCATAATAAGGATAAACAACTACAAGTACCTGGCGTTTCAGTTTTTCGCTTGTTGTCTACGGGAATAGGGCACAAATTTTAAAGCCACTTAACGTGAGCTTGCGAATGATTTTATTCCTTCCGGGTAAATGCCTCGAAGCTTGTCGAAGATCCCGACTTGTCGGCGGCTTCGTTGCTGATATTGGTAGCGACCGACCTTCCCGCGACTGCGGGATCACTGAACGATGCAATCGTTCAGCTATCTCTACAAAATAATGGCCGCTCGGAGATCGGCCGCTACCTTTGAAATACCTCGCTGCCGCTTCGGCAGTCGACGAAGTCGAGGGCTCTTGACTCGGCGTAGTTCGAAGAACGAAGACGGTTGCCCCGGGGATGCTTTATTGCCACAAAAAAACCTCAATGACTACTCATCGCTTTGGGTATCAGTGCCGAGGCTTGGATAGCAGCGAGTCCCCATTGGGCGGCTCCGTTAGTGGATACCCAGGTCGCTTCGTCGATGGGGTTGAGGACCTCGGTTCCGTCAATATGATCCGTTTCGAGCTTGGGTTGCCAGTCCTTCCATTGATGATCCAGGAAATCGGCTGCGGCTCGGGTAGCTAGTTCGTTGTCGCCCTTAACGGCAGCGGCGTAGGCGATGATGCGCGAGTGGGAATTCGTGAAACCAGGCGCTTTATAGCTCTCGCCTAGAACCTGACTCGAAATTTCCTTAGGAGCATTGCAGAGCTCGCAATACTGGAGCCAGGCTTTTTCGAATTCCGGAACGTCTAGAAGTTGTATTAGCTCCGCGACTACCTCTGGTAATCCAAACATGATACTGAGATGGGAAGCCATCGGCGGTTCTCCTTCGATAGGAGTCATGCGTTTTGTTTCCGGGTCGAATATGAATCGGTTTGAGAAGAAGCCCCACTTGGCATTGCCGATGGATCGCATGCTGTTTTCGATCCAGTCACGGTATTTGAGATCACCGGTGCGTTCCCAGGCTGTCAGCCAATTCGATACGGTGGCTCCGTAGTCGGTACCTACGGAAATACGGCATTGCTCCGAGTTCGAGGGTTCATTGAAATCCTTTTTATTCGGATCGAAGGCGACCTTGCGGCGGGCATTCAATGTAGCCAGTTGTCGGTCCGCTTCGATGACTTCCTGGAGGACGTCGCCGGTGCGTTCGTCCGTGGTTAGGAAATAATGGAAACGCCGGTTCATGCAGGTGCTGATTCGCAGTTGTTTGGCGCTGCAGCCCCAGTGCTGAACATTGTGGCGTGTGCCGAAGCCGGCGAAACGACCTAGGTGGTAAATATCCACGTCGCGATTGTGGCGATTCATGGCCTCGGCTAAGCGGAAGGCTTTCGGGTCGCCGCTTCTCAAGAATGAGTACCAGAGCCACATGTCGCTTGAAAGTTCGGAGTTGTCCCACGCGAAACCGCCGACGTCGTAGCGCCAGACATGGCGATCTGCGTCGTATGTGTGCATGACATCGCCGTAGTCCCAAAACCCATACCAGTGTCGCTGTTCGACTTGGTCGTGATAAAACTGAATGGACCAATCGAGCCGGTCCTCGATTTTCGCGAGATTGGGTGTGGAGCGGTTGGGAAGATTCCACATGTTGCTGAATACCTGCGCTCGGTGAATATCGCCGGGCCGTGGGACCAATTGAGGCGGGCGGGCTACGGAGTCCGCGAGACTTGCGAGCGTTTCTCGCGACGGAGTGGACGCCTTGGCCCAAAGAAGAATGTCGGAAGAACGGGCGACGCCATGGGGGCTGCCAAAGCCAGGTTCGTAATCCTCGTACGTTATGTACAAGGCGTCGACCTGTTTCTCGTAGGGGAGATCGGGAACGCTTGATTCGATGCCTTCGATGTTTACGTCGGGCAAAGGGCCTTCGAGATCCTGTCCCATGCCATCGTGGTAGAAACGGATGTCCATCGGCGGGGCTTCGGGAGAATACATCCAAATAGTGACCTGTGCCTCATTGGTGGCCGCGTCGCGAATGTCGAGTTGGGAGGGGTGAAGTTTCCAGAAATCGCGCATGCCGAAAGCGACGCCCCCGCTCGCTCCGCCGACGTAGCCGAGACCGTCGGTCCGGTGACCTTGATCCGCGTTGATCCAGCCATGGCCGGGCTTCGTGCGCTTTTTAAGGGAAAAGCCGTTGGCGTTGAGTTGGGACAGGCTGAAGTCCCCCCATGTAGGAACCCAATGGATACGTGTACTGACGTTTTTAGGCCATGTTCTGATATCGGGAACCTTTTCCCCTGACAGCTGAGCGGTTCGAACCGCCTCGCCGGGATCGCGGCTCAAGCCCGTTAGACCTTGGACGGATTCAGCCCACAGGCCTTGGTTTTGGCCTGCGAAGCGGATGTGGCGATTGTAAGGTTCGTCGCGCATGGGAACGCTGAAACGTACTCCTAGGCTGCTGATGAAGTCGGTGTGCTCGTCGCCGTCGAAGACGAATGTATGCGTCATGCGGATACCGTCACTGCCGGCGTGGAAGTACAAGCGAACCGAGAAGGGCAGCCACTTGCGACCGCTTTCGGTCTTGTGTGTCCCATCGATTTTGATGACGGCTCGAACGGGACCGGATTGCTCGATTTCGACCGTCTCGATTTGGCTGGTGAATGCTTCTACGCTCGTTCCCTGGTCCGGACTGTCTTGACGCGTACCGCATAGGAGTCCGTTACTGAGGATGGTTTTGTCGCCTCGTTTGACAGATTTTATGAGGGTGTCGCCTTGTCGCGGGATTTCGCAGCGAATGACGCTGGTATCGACGAAGATCGTTTCTGCTGATTCTTCGACGCTGACCGGATTGCTGGGAAGAGTGGGTTTGCCCGGGGCGATGCTGAATTGTACCGCGGCGGGGGAATCCGGAGCGATGGCGTGTCCCGTCCATTTCAGACTGCCGTCGGGCCAAGTCGCGGTGGTCCAGGTTTGCATGGGCACCTTTTTTCCTTGGGGCGTGCTAAGGGTGAAGGTCGTGTCGGCCGCTTGCTGACCCATCGGCCAAGGAACTCCAAAGGCGGAGCCCGCTTGCGGCTGGAGAGCGCCTCCTTCCAGCCACCGCACTTGAGTCGGTCCTTTGGTCGGCTTTGGACTGGGGGCTGGCTTAGCGTTCTTCGTATCGTCCGCCTTCGCAGCGTGGAGCGAAGGCGTTGCGGTGGCAGCGAGCAGGGAGGTGGCGCGAATGAAATTGCGACGACTTAGGTCTTTCATGGGATTACGAGTATTGCGTCCTTAGAGAGTAGCACAGGCTTCCAGCCTGTTTCTCCACAGGCAAGATGCCAGTGCAGCGCTGATTTTCGGGCATATTGGCTCGATCGTTTGCTGATGTGAATTCGAGACCTATCTGACAGTCAGAATTTAATCGATTGGACTAGAGAAATAGCCTAAGTCAGTTATGGATGCGGTTGCGGATAACCGCATCGACCGATCGTATTCCAGATCCCCTGAATTGATGAAAAACATTGTACCCACCTTATGCGCCGTTTTGGCCTTCGGCCCATTCTCGAGAGGGGAAATAGCATTTGAAAATCCGTTATTGGATTCGGGATTCGTTTATTCAGAAGGGAATATCCTGAAGAACATCGATCGGGCTGCGGCGACGAAACAGGCACGCGTCGAACAGGCCTTTTCTAATGCGACAGGGGAGGGCTTGAGAGAGGCTTTAATCCCCCATTTCGCGAATCTGTGGTTGGGGAAGGACCTCGTTGAAACGAACGAAATTCTGCTCAATGTACTGACCACGCAAGACACGAAGCTGCAGGAGAAATACCGGTTCAATGATCCCTGGTGTCTCGCGACGAACCAGTTGCTCTACCACATGTATTATGCGTTTGGAAGCAAGGGTACGGTTGCTCCGGGGCGGGTGAATCCGGAAACGGAGAAGGCGCTTCTGGAATTCCTCTGGAACAAGCTGAAGTATAAGAATGATATTCACCTGGCCCGCAAGAGCACTTGGTGGATGATCGGGAGCGAAAACCACGATTTGGTGGCGAAAGTCAGCAGCCTGATTTCGTCGCAAATCTTTATGAATGAACCGGAGTACAAAAATCGTGTATACCTGGACGCGGGTACAGGAGGAGGCCACGCCTACTGGTTTCATCACATGTATGGCAAGGAGAGGATCGAGGGCCCTGAAGGTCGAGCGAAGGATAAGGATGGGAAACGCTATACGGCAGCGGATCACTATACTGAGTGGCTCGATTATTTCGACGAGTATTTCACTGAACGAGCTAAGAAGGGTTTCTTTCTCGAAGTGGCCTCACCCGGATACATGGCGGTGAGCGTATCCTATTTGATGGATGTATTCGATCTCTGCGAAGACCGTGGTCTTTCCCAAAAAGCGGAAAAGTTTCTGGATGTGGTCTGGGCCGATTGGGCGCAGGATCAGTTGAATGGGGTTCGAGGGGGCTCTAAAACGCGGGTCTCTGATGCAAGGCGTTGGGAGGATGCCATGTATCAGTTCGCCCGCTTCTATTTTGGAGGCGAAGGGAATTCGGGAACGCATTTTTTCGCGCAGTTGCTCAGCGGATACGAATTGAAGCCAATCGTTTGGGATATTGCTTTGGATCGCGAGGGGCTTGGCGAGTTCGCCTACCAATCCCGCAAACCGGGCGAAGAAGAAAACGTTTGGCCTCGGCCGTTGGGGGCGGAGCGTACGATGCTGTGCGATACGGAGTCGCGTTTGCTACGCTATAGCTGGGTGACGCCCGACTATATTTTGGGCTGCCAAATGGATCACCCTGCGGCGGTTCACAGCCATTTGAGTCTTCAGAAACGTTGGGAAGGGATAACGTTTAAAGGCGAGGGTGGTCCAAGGGTTTTTCCAAGTGGGGGTATTAAGGAAACTAAAGGGGCTATAAAAGATGAGGTTCCGTTCTTCAGATGCGTGCAGGATGAAAACGTGATGTTGGTTCAGCAGAGCCGTGGTTGGACGCTCGTGGATCCTGATTGGTTTCCAACCAAAAGCAGGGCGAATCAGGAGTGTGGCATTTACTTCGGCGATCAGCTCGACCGAATAGTTGAAAAGGGCGGATGGATATTCGTGGAACATGGCGATGCCTTTTTGGCAGCAAGAGTCGTGATGGGAGAGTATGCGGAGGGTTGGACAATTCTTAAAGACCAAGCCAGTTCTAGCGTCGCCAGTGGATTGGTCGAAGATAGCTACGAATGGAGTCCGGAGCGGAAAATGATCAACCTGAAGGACAATTTTGCTGGAATGGTCTTCGAAGCGTCGCGTCGCGTTCACCATGAAACGCTAGAAGCGTTCATGGCCGACGTATTAGACAATCCTTTGACTCTTGATAAAACCGTGGTGCCAGGATTTCATGTGTTGCGATATCGAGGATGTGCCGAAGATGCGAAGGAGATCACCTTCAATCTGGCTAATAATGAAATTCCTTTTGTGGGAGGAGAACGGATCGACTATGCACCCGATATGGTTTTGGACAGTCCGTACCTGAAATCAAAATACGAAAGCGGGGTCGTCCAAATTAGCAAAGGTGGCCGTGAGCTAATCCTGGATTTCAACGAGTGAGAACCATTGAGGCAATAAGTAACCTGTTGAAAACAACTCCTAACGTTAGATTAAACCACTGAGGACACTGATCTACACTGATGACTAGGCTCAATTCAATCATATCAGTGTAGATCAGTGTCCTCAGTGGTTATCAAATTCTTGGATATCTTTTGAAATGATAAATTCTATGAAAATTATTTTTGCCTCATTGGCCATAGGCACTGCGAGCCTCAGTTTCGCAGAGGACAAACCGCTCGACTTCTGGGACGAGGAGATTCGGCTTTTCGGCGTGGCAGGAAAGGGCCAGTCAATTGATGATTCACTCTCAGAACGGCGCGATTCTGCTTATGTGTCCAAGGGCTTTGCTTTGGACCATGCAGACCACGTCGAAGGCGATTTGAGCATCGTCTATTCCCCGGCACATGCGGGCATGCCGGAGCGATTCGGTTTTGTCGCTAGCCTTTGGGGGGAGCATTGGAATCTCTCTAAGAAAATGAGTCTTCGGCTTTGGGTGAAAGCGGAAGGTGGAGGAGCTACAAAAACTTGGAAAACGCGACTGGTCGATGCTGCTGGCAGGGAAGCGAGCGGAGAGCTCGCGGGTATCGGCAGTGAGTGGAGGGAGCTGAGACTTCCGCTTTCTACGCTGCGGGTGGATGCAGGTTTCGATTGGGGGAGTGTGAAGCTGTGCTCGTTCGAGGCTGGGCTGAGCGAAGAGTCACGTATCCATTTCGACGGGGTTCGCTTTGAAGGCGGGAAAAAAGATATTGGCGTGACAGATAAAAGACTCGATCAACGCATGGCTGAAGCGGAGGCCAGCCGCGCGGTACGCGTTGAGGTGGGGATGAAAGCGGCTGCGGATAATGAGCAAGGAGGCCTCAATGCTCCGGTCAGCGCCTTTGCTAAAATGTTGCGGAATGAGGATCTGGAAACCGCCAATCGACTCCTAGTCGAGGAACTGAAGAAGAGCTCGGATGCCAATGCCTGGGGCTTGTTAGAAACGCCGCTGTATTGCCGATTTTACTACATGTTCTCTAATCGCTATGGGGAGTTTCCTGGGCGCATGACGCCTGAAACAGAAAAACTCCTGCTTGAGACGCTGTGGGACCGCACTGCCGCCAAGAACGATATTCACTGGGCGCGGCAAAGTACCTGGTATCTCGATGGAAGCGAGAATCATGACCTTAATGCTAAAGCCTGTAATCTGGTGACCTCTCGCATCTTTATGAACGAGCCGGACTACAGGGACCGCATCTATCCCGACTACGGTTTCGGCGGCAGCTACCACTACGGTCACGCCGGTTACTACGGCCCGGGGATCGATCCGGAAACGCGCCACGGCGGCGGACGGGCAAATCTGTCCGACGGCTAGGAGTACAACGCGGCAGACCACTACGAAGCGTGGCTGACCTTTTTGAAGACCTACTTTCGCGAACGGGCGGAACGTGGCTTCTTTCTCGAGTATGCTTCCTATGGCTATACAAAGCACTCCCTTAATATGGTGGATTTGGCGTATCAGTACAGTGGCGACAAAGAGCTAAATACGCTGCTCGACGATTTTCTCACTCTCTTCTGGGTCGAATGGGCTCAGGTTTCGATTTCTGGCATTCGCGGGGGGCCGAAAACCCGTCATCATAAAACCGTCGGTGGTCTGAAGGACAAGGAAGTTGTGGATCTGATCAGCTTTAATCTGGGAGGTCCGGCAAACGCGGGCGTTTGGTGGTATTGGAATCTGATCAACGATTATAAGCTACCCCCTGTTGTCTGGAAGATGGCGCTCGATCGCGAAGGTATGGGCTCCTTTACCTACAAAGCGCGCGGCATCGGTGAAGAAGAAAACGTATTGCCGCGTCCTTTGGGCACCGAGCGCTCGCTGGTGGTCGATACCGATGCCCGGTTCCTGAAGAACACCTATGTTACTCCCGACTATACGCTCGGCACCCAGATGGATCACCCGTCGGCTGTTCACTCCCACTTGAGCATTACCGGTCGCTGGCATGGGATGACCTTTGCTCAATCGCCCGAGGCCCGAATCGTTCCGGTCAACATTACGGAAGGTTTGAATGTTTATAAGAAGAAAAGCCCTTACGACATGGAGGCGATGTATCAAACCGTTCATTACGAACGGACTTTGATCGTGCAGCAATCGCGTCGCTGGTATGCGGTTCATCCGGAGTGGTATCCAGTGAATGCGGGCTATGACCAACCCGTCGGCATTTGGTTTGGCAACGAGTGGGATCATCGCGTGGAGCGGGATGGCTGGACTTTCGTGCAGAGCGGCAACGCGTATGCGGCCGTGCGTCCGGTGCTCTGGGATGAGGCTTACGAGAAAGAATATAAAAAGAAAACCACAGGGAATCAGGTCTATTTCAATGCTCCTGACGATGCACCGAAGGTTAAATTGCGCACCGATAGCTTTAGCTGGAGCGAGGATAAATCGCTCATGTATCTGGAGGACATGCACACCGCAACTATCATCGAAGCGGGTCGCAAGGCGGACTATCCGACGCTGGAAGCGTTTATGGCTGATGTGCTGGATAACCCGATTGCTCTCTACAAGACCGTGGTGCCGGGCGATAATATTCTGGTCTACACCGGCTGCGGCGAAGAGGCTCAAGAGATTGTCCTCAGCTGCGGGGCGGTGCAGATCCCGACGGTCGGAGGGGAACCGATCGACTACAGTCATCCGATGACCTTCGATAGCCCGTATCTGAAGTCGGAATACAAGAGCGGAAAGATCCGCATCGAGTACGACGGCGAATTGCTCGACCTGGATTTTTCTAAGGCCTCGGAGCTCTAAAGAGATATCCAATGAAAACTCTGCGAAAGCACTTGCGTGATGAATAAGCAACTACAACGTTTAGTATGGATATTCATTTTCCTGACCCTCTCGATGGTGGACTGCTGCAATGCGGCCAATCGTGTTTTTTTACTTGGGGGTCAGTCCAATATGGTTGGCCAGGGATTAAATAGCGAATTACCGCCGCCCTATAACACCGCGCAGGACGATGTGAAGTTCTGGAATAATGGCTGGGTCCCTTTGTCCTATGGCTTTGGTAACACGATCGATAACTTCGGTCCTGAAGTGTCGTTTGGCCGGTCGATCAAGGAGGCCATGCCAGAGGATTCCATTTACCTAATAAAATACGGTTCAAATGGCAAAGCGTTGTACAATGACTTCAAGCCATACACCGGCAAAAACTACATTGAGATGATGGACACCTTCAAGGCGGCCCTGACCAATCTGAATGATGCCGGTATTGAATATGAAATTTCCGGCATGCTCTGGATGCAGGGCGAGAGCGATGCCTATGAATCGCAGGCGTCCGCCTATGAAGTCAACTTGGTCAACTTCATCGAGGTGATGCGCAGGGAGTTTAATGCGCCCGATATGCCGTTCATCATTGCCCGTGTACTCGATCACTTTGGAGGTATCGAGCCTCCTAAAATTGGAGAACAGACTGATCCGACCCAGGCGTCCATCGTACGCGCGACTCAAGTAAGGGTAGCTGAAAATACACCCTTTGTGTCCTGGTTCGATACCGACGACTATGAAGTGGCGGATCCAGAAAGTAATCCCGGACACTACGGTACGCAGGGGGTGCTCGACATGGGTAAGGATTTTGCCTCGGCAATCCTAAAAGAAACCGCAAGACAGGGGGAGGAACTGTCGGCGAATCACTGGAACCAGCTGTTCGCCTTCGGGGACAGTTTCAGTGACAGCGGTGCCGGCTACGTGGATGGCAATGGCCCGACCGCTATCGTCTACGCGGCACGTGAACTAGGCATTCCCTTTACGCACGCTACAGATCCGGACGCTGGCGCCAAGGGCCTGAATTATGCGGTGAGTGGAGCACGTACCGGCGAAGGCGAACGAAGGCAAATCAAGGATGTCTTTCTGGAATACGGGATGCAGAACCAGGTGAGTGACTTCACCGCAGGTGTCCAATCCGGGGCGATTTCCTTCGACCCGGAGCGCACCCTGTTTTTCATAGCCGGAGGATTGAACGACGGTCCTCTGGAGACGGTGGATACGGTTAATAACGTGACCCTGCTGGTCCGCCGTTTGCATGCCGTTGGGGCTCGGCGCTTTTTCATTGCGGCGCTACCCACCCAAATCGGTTCGTTTAACCAGGTCGCCACGCGATTGAATCCTGCACTGAGAGCCCTTCCGGCAGCGCTGGAGGAGGAGCTTCCCGACGCCATCATCCAAACCAGCCGTTGGGGGGGATTCTTCGATAAGGCTAAGCTCGAAGCTGCCAGCTACGGCATCACGAACACCACTGATGCGTGCGCGGGCCGCGCCATCTTTGATCAGGACACCACTCCGCGCGGAAATCCGGAAAGCTATTACTTCTACCACAGCAATCACCCCTCGACTGCCGTTCACCGCCATGTTGGCCGGATGCTCGCGCATGAGTTCCGCATGGCCGTCGATTCGATTCAATTCCTAGGGCAGTAATTTTTAACCACTGAGGACACTGATTTACACTGATGACTAGGCTTAATCCTATCCTATCAGTGTCCTCAATGGTTCTTGAATTCATTCCAGGTTCGATTTGATCCTCTTTCAGTCTTTAAATTTATTGCAAACACGCCCTCATTCCCAGTTATGAAAAAGCAGAAAACAATCATGTGTTATGGAGATTCGAATACGTGGGGATTTCCGCCCGATTGCGGAGCGCGTTATGATCGACAGACGCGTTGGCCGGGCGTGCTTCAGCAGAAGCTCGGCGAGGACTATTACGTGATCGAGGAGGGCTTGCCTGGTCGGAATACGGTATGGGACGATCCGGTCGAGGGCGGTAAGAACGGCCTGAAGCAGCTTGTCCCTCTGATCCATTCTCATATGCCGCTCGACTTGCTCATCATTATGCTCGGCACGAACGATTTTAAGAATCGCTTCAGCGTTTCACCAACGGACATCGCTTGGAGCATTGGGCGCTTGGTCAAGACGGCCCGGGAGAGTTCGCATCGTATTTTGGGCGATGCGCCCGAGGTGCTTGTCATCTGCCCGCCGTCGTTGGCGGATATGAGCCAGAGTCCGTTCAGGGACATTCTGATTGGGGCGGAGGAGAAGTCGCGACAGCTAGCGCCTACGCTGGGTGC
>JAJFLS010000669.1 GCA_021772595.1 Opitutales bacterium | reverse complement strand
GTGATCCAGGTGCCGTCCTGCTCGGGTCGCGGAATTGAGGAGCAGGCGCGAATGACTGCTTCGAAATTCGTGTCTATCCGGAACTCGAAACGGCCGGACCTGATGGCCCGGGAGAGCGTGTCCGAGCGCTTAAAGTTATTTGGATAGAGCACCATTCGCGGGTTGGGCGAGAACCAGAGGATGGGCTGTCCCTCGGAGTACCAGGGGAATATGCCGTTCGAGTAGGATTCGATGAGTCGCTCCGGTTTCAGGTCGCCTCCGATGGCGAGCAGACCGTCTTCATCGGCCGACGAAGGCGATGGGAATTCGATTTGGTTCGATAGGATTGCGTAGGACAAAACTACGGTTCCGTTGGATGAGAAGAGTCTTCCGAGAACGCGAGCGAAGCCGAGTTGATGCAGTAGCGCTGTCCAGTGGGTTTCGGTCCATCTGGGAAGAGGTGGCCCAAGTGGCCGCCGCAGGCATTGCAGTGCACTTCGGTGCGGCTCACCCCGTAACTGGTGTCGACGGTCTCGCCTACTTGCTCAGGCTCGTGAGGAGCGAAAAAGCTCGGCCAGCCGGTTCCGGAATCGAATTTGGTATCGCTCAAAAAGAGAGGCGTTCCGCAGCCGGCGCAGGCGTAGGTTCCGTCCGCCTTGTGATTCCAGTACTCGTTTGAGAAGGGAGGCTCGGTTCCTTGGTCGCGGAGCACGCGATACTGGTTGGGAGTGAGTTGGGCTTTCCACTCCTCGTCTGATTTTTGAACAGGCCCGCGTGCGTCGATGTTTGCGTTGGAGGGGAGGCCGCAGGCGCTGGGATTGTTTGCCTGTGGATCTGCGGGATCTTGGTCGTCAGGTTGAGCTGTCATAATTGTGAGGGGAGTAGTAGCGACTAAGAAGTTCGCATGCAAGCAAGCTCCGATGACGAAATGAAACCTTGAGAGATCAATTTAACTAAAACGCTTGACTCAACCGTACCACGTACCATGGTACGTGGAACGAACGAAGAAGATGCTTACATTTTCAATACAGCTTAACCGGACGCAGCCAGCGTCGGAACAGGTCGTGAGAGCGGTCAAGCGAGCGGTTGTGTCGGGACAACTTCGCTCTGGAGACCCATTTCCTTCGGTGCGTGAGTTAAGCAGATCTTTGAAAATCAATCCAAAGACAGCCCATAAAAGTGTGGCCGCTTTGGTAGATGAGGGAGTGTTGGAAACGCGTCCGAACCTGGGCACGCAGGTGAGCTCGGGTTGGGAGGCGAACCAGAAAGAGAAAGCAGTCCTTCTCAATAAAGACATACAGCGACTCGTCGTCGACGCGAAGCTGTGCGGCCTGGACTGGAAGGAATTTCTGAAAGAACTCGAAACCGAATGGAAGGAAATCGAATGACGAAACTAGCCGAAACGGATCAACTCGCTATTGAGGCGAGGGCCCTAAACAAACGATACAAAGACCAGGATGCTGTCTCCGATCTCGATTTGAGTATCAACCGCGGCAGCATCTATGCTCTCCTCGGACCGAATGGCGCGGGCAAAACCACGACGCTCAAAATGCTGATGGGAATCATCGCTCCCACAAGCGGCCAATGCAGTGTGTTGGGACAATCGTCGACTCGCATGGATTCATCGGTGTATCAGAAAATCGGCTACGTCTCTGAAAACCAAAAACTGCCGGATTGGATGACGCTTGAGCAATTGCTTCGCTTTCTACGTCCGTACTATCCCAATTGGGACAAAGACTTCCTCAACAAGCTACTAACGGAATACGACCTGCCGCTCGACAAGAAGCTCAAAGCGATGTCGCGAGGCATGCGCATGAAAACGAAGTTTCTAATCTCGCTGATCTACTATCCAGACGTCCTCGTTCTCGACGAGCCTTTCTCCGGCTTGGATCCGGTCATTCGAGAGGAATGTATTGACGGCCTTCTCGACTGGTCGCAGGTCGGAAATCGAACGGCTTTAATCTCTTCTCACGACATTGAAGATGTGGAGCGCTTGGCTGATAGCGTCGGAATCATCGAAGCGGGCAAGCTTGAACTCGACGAAGAGGTCGACTCTCTCAAAGAACGCGTCAGACGCGTTTCGGTCGTCATCTCGGAAAACGCAACGCTTCCACCGTCGCTCCCATCGGGATGGAAGAACACGCGGACGAATCTACGCAATATCGAGTTTTTCGATACGCATTTTGATCCCGATAAAAGCGAGCAACTCATCCACGCGATTCTACCTGGAGTAGAGCGCGTCACATTCGAGCCGATGAGTCTGCGCGAAATCTACGTGGCTTTAGTAAAACAGAACAAGAAAGAAATCGGAGGAAAATATGGATCCCAAATTCATAATTAGCAACGTCCTGAAAGACCTTTACGCGGCGAGATTCGCGCTGGCGATTTACCTAGTCATGCTGTCGATACGATTCGTTTTCGTGTCGAATCCATTTCCCGCATTTGTGGGCCCAAATCATTTTTTGGAGAACATCGGTAACCTGGGCTTGTTTTTCGCAGTGTCGACCTATGTATCCATGTTCATGCTAATGCTGGCTGTTGTTGCGGGGTGGATGGAATCTGATAACTTAAACGACGACGAGGCCTTTTGGGTCACACGCCCAGCGAGAGAGAAGCACCTCTTGACCGCAAAAATCGCAAGCGCAACGCTCGCGTTTGTCATAGCTCCTACTTATTTCGATATTCTAACCGGTCTGATAGGTGGTGCAGGTTTGGATGTCCTCTGGGTGATTCCAAATAATATATGGGGCTACGGACTGATTTTGCTGCCCGTTCTCTTTGTCGCATCAATTACGCCAGACGTGGCGCGAACGATGATAATCATGGTTGCGACTGTTGGACTGACGGCGCTCTGGATCGTCTTCTCGTGGCTTTTAATGACAGAAGGACTCAGGCTCCAACCTAGTCCCAATTGGGAGTTCACGATTAAGTTGATTCTTGCGATTGGCTTTGCTGCGGCATTTGTCTTTCAGTCGCTATTCCGCGAGCGTAGGAAGGCGGTGAAAATAGCTTTTCTTGGCGTCTTCTTTGCGCCGCTAATTGCGATTCCGCGCCTTACGAACCACCAGGATGTCATTCTAAACGAAGCGAACGATTTAGAGAGCGCTACGCTCGTTCCCGCTCAATACGTTCGTTCTTCGTATCGTAATGTCCTCGGCATTCACCGGATTTTTAGAATTGAGGATTCAATCCCGGATCGAGTGCTCGTTCCACTGAAAACGGATTCTGTACTTACATCTGATCGTGGAGGCAGGCAAGAGCGCTCTACCAACTGGCGCCATGCGCTATGGAGTCCGGCGCCATTTCTAACGATATTGGAAAATTCTGGATACATCATGGCCAATGCCCCAACGGACCAAGCAGATCAGACTTTTCGGAGCGCATTGCTAGCCTTTAACAAAGACAATGAGATGAAAGCATTTCATGATGGCGCGTCGCTAACGCTGAGCAGCTATTTTTCAGAGTACCAACTCGTCTCCGTGAAGGAACTGCCTCTAGAAAGGAAGAATAAACTATTCGCGAATAAGATCCTTTCAGTCGTTAGTGGCAATAGATTTTACAATGATAGAATCGATGAAGGCCCCAAAATCGGATTGCGCCGCCAATTGGCGAAGGTCGGAGTTGTAGAAACTCGATTCGCAAGCAGCTTCAACTCCGTTAGAAGCGACGTTCCCGAGGTTGAGCGAATCGGCAACACCATACGCGTGTACTTTCTGTACGACCCTATCAATTCGCTTATGTCGGTTGGTCGCCCACAGTTTGATAGTAGTGGTGAGCGCAAGTTTCATGTGGATGCTGGATCTCCGTTCTTCGGACCCAATATGAAAAGGCGACACAAGCTGCTCACGTTTGAGATGGATCATGACGAGAACGTCGCGATTGATCGCAAGCGATTAAAGCTGATCGTCATCGACGTGAAGAAAAGCGGAAACCGTGTTCTCCAACATGCGATGGAGCTCGGCGATCTATCCGAACAGATCTCGGCCATTCGATCTCATCAGCTATCCAGCGAGCAGAATGATCGCAGGGAAGCGAGCTCAGCCGAATAGAAGTCTCAAGAGACCTTTCTCGCAAATTTCAACCGCACTAAATCCAAACTGTTACTAACTATGAAGTCTCTACTACGGATCGTATTTCTAACGCTTTCGCTCCTTCCTGCATATGGAGGCATCGCTGTCTTGAATTTGAGTTCCGGAGACTTGCAACCGCTATCCCTGGAGCCGAAAAGCGCCGAGGAGCCCGAATGGTCGCCAGATGGGAAGCGGATTCTCTTCGATGCGCGCGAAGGTCGCAATCGGGATATTTATGTTGTGGACATCGACAGCGGAAACATTGAGCGGCTGACGAACGGACCGGCCAAAGAGGACCATGGGTCCTGGTCTCCTGACGGAAAGCGTATCGCCCATCAGAGTGAAAATGATGGCAATACTGATGTGTATTCAATGAATACGGACGGATCAGATCAAACGAGACTCACAGATGGCGAAGCCCGAGACGGCTGGCCGGATTGGTCGCCTGACGGCGCTCGAATCGTTTTTTCTTCGGAGCGAGACGGACATCGGGAAATCTATATCATGAACGCTGACGGATCGGGCCAGTCACGATTGACTGCGACTGAGTTTTCCAGCACCGACCCGGCCTTTTCCGCTGACGGATCGCGAATCGCTTTCAATTCCAATCGAGACGGCAACAGCGAGATCTACATTATGAATGCAGACGGAACGGGACTAGCTCGCTTAACCAGAAACGATCACAACGACGAACGCCCCGATTGGTCACCGGATGGGGAAAGGATTCTGTATTCGCGTGTGAATTTGAGAGCTCAGAGCTTTGAACTCTACGCGATAGACATCGATGGCACCAACGAACGGCGCGTTTCCTCAGAAGAGCAAAGCCTATTCCGAGGCCACTGGTCGCCCGACGGCTCGAAAATCGTTTCACAATACAAGACAATCGCGGGACCAAAACCCGTAGCGGACAAAGTCGCTAAGATTGATTCGTCACTATTGGATGCCTACCTCGGCACATTCCAAGTTGAAGGACAAACCGGCCAAACCTTCACTTTTACCCGAAGAGGTGATCAGTTTTTCGGCCAGGTCAACAACGGCCAACACGAGGAATTGCTACCCTCTTCCGACACGGCTTTCTTCCCGCGGAATTTTCCTGGGAAAATCACCTTCATCCAAAACGCCGACGGTAGTGTCGCGAGCGTAATCGTCAATCTCGGCAAACCCGTTATGGCGATCCGGGTCGAATAGGAGTGGCTTATCGCGCCTCACTTTAGCTTGCGGGCGATGTCGCTCCGCAACCAATCGGCAACCAAGGTTTTGACGTAGTAAGCCGTTTCGTTTCGCTGCGAGAGCGGCGTGGCGGTCCACAAGTAGTTCAAGTCGATGAGCGATTCCTCCCCTTGCTCCACGATGATTTCATCGTCTCGGATCAGGTAGCTGAACTTGAGGCGTGGCGGGTAGACGGATCTCATTATCCGCGTATCATCATAGCGCGTATAGAAGAACTCGTACTCGCCTGCCAGATCAATATCCTGGATGTTTACTTCCAAGGTGTATCCAGATGGAAGATACCTATTGGCATTGTCCAGGAACTCGTCTCTTATGAGATCTAGAACGTAATGTTTATCCTTTTGACTGGTGAGCGCTCCCGTTTCGATATCGGTATATTCGCTTGGACTTCCGAAATCGATAGAAACGTCAACGCTGTTGTCGCGCGCTTTGGCCGTTGCCGATAGGCAAAGCGCCATGGCGACGATCCCTGCTATCGCAGGTCGTATTTTAAGTGTATTCATTTTCCCCTCCTTTGTTTCCCTTTGCAGGCGAATAGATCGAGTGATCGATAAGCGCCTGCAATACATAATTCGAGAAAACTCGGCTGTTGGATTCAACAGAGGCTGAAGAATGAATGGCGGTTAACTCGGTACGGCGGGCGTGTCTTGAGGAGAAATGCATTGTCTAAAATGAGCCCGGCTTGAGGGGTCACCGCTGTTCAAATTGCGTTGACAAGGCGGGGTTCACGATTTTTTTGGCACGTTAACCTTGTGAATATCCATGGCAGAAAAAAAGAAAAGCTCACCTAAAAAGCCTGAATCAAAGCCAAGCACTGGCGAATCGAAGTCGAAATCTAGCGATTCGACTCCAAAGGCGAAGGATAGCGGCACGGCTAGGAACGGCAAGGGCGACGGTCCTCGAAATATATTTTCGGAAGAGTTCCGAAGTAATTTCGATTCGATTGACTGGGGCAAATAGGCCGCCTGCAGAGCAACATTTCGTTGAGTTTCGAATGGAGGGAGGACGTCCCTCCAGCATCTACCAAATGCCCTGTTCTGCTAGTTGCTTGGTGGCGGCTTCGGCCCATCCGCGATTGGCTGCAGGACTCGCGGGAGAGGGGTGCAGGACTTTGCCGTGCTGGACATCGATGCCGGAAAGAGCCTCTTTCGCCCGGCCTTGAGCGAATCCTCCGACGCCGACAATCCAGTCGGGATCAAGGGCTTGGATGCAGGCTCGGAGGTGCTTGTCGCAAGCGGCGAAGAGGGCAGAAACTTCGGCGGATGGAAGCTTGTCGGGGGTGCGGTTTCTAGAGCTCTCTTCCATGAACACGAGCGGGCAGTAGTTCAGAACAAAATGGTCGGCGAAAAAGTCGCCGGCGGATGGAAAGCGTTCCGCGAATAGGCCCCAAAGTCGCCGGCCGGAAACTTCCGACTTCTCGCACGCGAATCCCGTCACGGGGCGCTTGGGGTGTTCCGGGAACGGCATATCGACAGGCGCTTCTATTCCCATCCAATCCCGAACGGAGGGAATCTCTCCGAAGGGAACGCCGGTTTGGGCCATCCCCCAGGGGCCGGGATTCATCCCCATAAAAACGACCTTCTTTTTCGAGTTTCCGAATTGGCTGAGATAGGCCTCGTGCGGCTGCCACGCATATTTTAGCGGGTTGTAAACGTAGGCCACGGGATCGGCGAATTTCATTCCGTCGACTGTTTTCGAAAGTTTTTGGGCAGCTGCGATCAGCTTTACGGATACGCTCATTAGCGAGTTTTCTGGGATGCGAGCGAGGGGGTCAATCTCTTTGCTAAACTAGTGTCGAAACTCCTACAGGCGAGAAAATGCAGAATTTCTGCAACCTCGTTCGAGTGATAGGTGTTTACTGGGGTATAACATTAAAAAGGGGGAATAAAATATGATAGCAATAATTTTTGGAATGGTTTCAGTGGCTGCATTAGCATGCATGCTGGTTATGGAACTAGAGCATTCTAAGGTAAGATTCTAATTTTGATTTATCGGCCACGCTGTTGGCTGTACAATTTAATTGATCGAAAAACGAGGCGTCTCAGTTGATTCTGCGGCGCCTTTTTATTTCTTTAAAGCGACTGTCTACCTTAAATTGGAATAGTAGCGAGCGAGGCGATGAGGGCTCGCTCCGGCTCGATAGGCGCATACGATCGCTAGATTGAGCAGTTGTTGCTTGAGCGGCCCGTTACGCTGGAATCTTCTCGCTGAGGTGCGGGCCGCAAGTTTCGATTTCGCCACTCGGCCGCGTTTTCTAAGGCGCGTTTGGAATTCCACATCCTCAAGAAGCGGATACGCTTGGAAGTTTCCGACTGACTGGAATTCAGTTCGTTGAATAAAGAGTCCCTGATCGCCGTAGGTAAATAGCGGAGCATTAATTGAACTGCAGAGAGAGTATAGGCGAAGCCAGAAGGAAGAGACGTCGAAGGATAGTCGAAATGTTCCGGCGAGAACTCCAGGGCGTCCGAGAAGATGGTCGATCTCTTCGGCCGCGCCTTGCGGGATGATGGTGTCGGCATGCAGGAAAAGGAGGATGTCCCCGCTCGCTTTGGAGGCTCCAAGATTCATTTGAGCTCCGCGGCCCGGTTCGCCTTGAAAGACTGCGCAAGCATGGAGCTTGGCGATTTCTAGGGTGGCGTCATTGCTTCCGCCGTCGATGATAAGAATCTCCTTGTCGCCCGGTTGGTCTCGGATACTTCGAAGCGTCGCGGGAAGGGCATCTTCTTCATTCAAAGTTGGAATGATATAGGAGATGGAGCGAAGCATCGGATAGGTGTGGCGGCAATCCGCTACCTAGTCGAGGACCATGGATGACTCGGAACTGTTAATCGCGAGCTCGGTTCCGAGCGAGATCGAATGAGGGTCGCACTCCTTGAAACGGCGCTCTTTTTTTCTGGGGGACCGCGATCTTCGGTAGCTGCGCTTCGTGAACGGGAACCTTCGAGCTGAGTTTCTCGAGATTCGGATGGTCCTGAATACGCTGGAAGACGTTCGCGAGCAAGTTAGCGTCGCCCACTGCGTCGTGTCTGCGAATGGATGACAATCCGGCGGAAAGCCGTTCGGCGATATCGTCGAGCGAATTGCGCAGCCGCGAGAAATCGGGCCAAAGAATTTCGAAAATATCCATCGTATCGATGAAGCGGACAGTGCGCGTGAGTTTCGGATCTTCGCTCACATGTTTGCGAATGAACCGGAAGTCGAAGCGGTAGATATCGTGCCCGAATAGAGTCGATGTCCCGACGAAGTCGGAGAAACTCTGCAACGCTTCGACGGGCGATGGAGCGTTTGCGACATGGGCATCTCGGACGCGAGTCAGTTTCTGGATGGGTTTCGGAATCGGTTTTCCGGGATTGACGTAGGTGGTGAAGGATTCCTCGATCTCCATCCTCATCCCACCAAGCCGGACGGCTGCGATTTGGGTGATTTCTTCCTGCTTCGGCCGCAATCCAGTGGTCTCAAGATCGAACGCAACGAGTTCCGCGACACCCAGAAGCGGGTGGAAATGGCTTCGATGAATTGGATTTAAGGGCTTCACTCGATTGTTGGATCTGTTGGACCTAGTGTGCGATACTTTCGTTCCCTGAAAACGCTGCGGTGAAACAGTTGATTTCAAAGAAAGAACTTACTTTATATCGACGGTTGGCCTACTCGACTGATGGCGGATTGATGTATAACAGCGGTAAAATTTTGAACTATAAATCGTCGTCCGTTTTTGGGCCGTTTTTAACGGCGAGCAGCATTTGAATATTGGACAAACGATGAGCGATTTTCTGGGCAATTACCAGATCGTTTTCACGCTCAAGCGTTGTTCCTAGTCGTTTTTCGATCCGAATGAGGCGCACTAGCCCAACCTCGTATTCCTTGCGAAGCTCAGAATTGAGCGGATTGGTGCTTTCGTGGGACGGGCGAATCATTGCCAACATAGATTTGAAGGTTCAAGGAAATTTTGACAAGCCGGATTTTACATTTGTTTGATATTATTTTTATATATCAATTGGACTACTCTCTTTCTTTGGCTGTAGCCGGTTTTTTGGGGAGTCTAATAGACGCTTGTAAATGGGAATGGCATCGCATTGAGTGCCCTCGGATATGAACGCCCTGTTATCCGGAAGAGAAATTCTAGTGGTTGATGACGAACCGCTTCTGAGAAAGCGATTGGCTCGATTCCTTGAGTCAGAGGGATCGAACGTGGTCGCGGTTTCGACGTTCGAGGAAGGCAAGAACGCCTTGGAATCGATGCCGTTCGACTACGCTCTATTCGACGTCCATCTTCCGGACGGACTGGGGATCGACTTGCTGGAGTTCGCGAAAGGCGTCTCGTGCGTGATAATGACCGCGGATGGCGGCTGGGAAATAGCGGTCGAGGCGATGAAGCGCGGGGCGGTGGACTACACGGCGAAGCCGTTCGAGCTTCAGGAGATTCCGCTGATCCTCGCCCGTTGCGCGAACGCTAAGAAAAGTGATCGGTCGCGGCAGCATCGCTTGGAGTCGATGGACGGCAACGACGGAGGCGATTCGCTATTTTTCGGGGATTCCCTGTCGGAACTCAAGGAGAAGCTGGAGCTGATTTTAGCAGCGGATCGACGACTCGGGGAGCGGCTGCCTCCAGTGTTGCTCGAAGGAGAGACCGGGACCGGCAAATCGACGTTCGCTCGCTGGCTCCACGCGAAAGGACCCCGAAAGCACACGGAGCTCGTTGTGGTGAACTGCGCGGCGTTGCCGGAGAGTCTGGCGGAGTCTGAGCTGTTCGGGCACGAGAAAGGTTCGTTTACGGACGCGAAGGAAAAGCGAATCGGGCTTTTCGAGGCGGCGGATGGGGGGACGTTGTTTTTGGACGAGATCGCAAGCCTATCGCCGGCTTTGCAGGCAAAAGCGCTGGTTGCGATCGAGGAAGGAAAGATCCGGCGTATCGGCGGGGTTGGCGAGATCCACGTGGATGCCAGGCTGATCGCCGCGTCGAACCGCGATTTGGATGAGCTGGTTAGGGAAGGCGCTTTCCGCGAAGATTTGTACCATCGACTGAATCTGCTTCATGTTCGGATTCCCCCGCTGCGAGAGCGCCGCGAGGATATTCTGAGATTGGCGGAACACATTGGCGAGCAGATCGCGCTGCGCTATCGATTGGAAACGCTGGAGTTTTCCGATGCGGGCAAGCGGCAGTTGCAGGCCCACGATTGGCCGGGCAACATTCGCGAGCTTTCGCATGAGATCGAGCGGGCCATCATTCTGCGGAATCCGGCGGGATTGGACTTTCCTTCGCTCGCCCAAATCGAGGCGAACGCCGACGGTCCGCAGCCGCTCGATGGTTCGGACTGGTTGAACCCGTTTTGGGAGTTCGCCGATGGGGCATTCGATTTGGAGAAGGCGATCGATCGGCTGGTTGACAAGGCGATCGGGCAAGCGGACGGCAACGTCTCGCAGGCGGCCCGTCTCTTGGGCGTGCCTCGTGACTACATTCGCTACCGGAAGAAGAAGCGGGACGAATAGTCTGCGTCCGACGCTTCTCTGGGAACTATTTCCCATGGGAATGCCGCTATTTGGGTTCATGTCTGGGAATTATTTCCCAATGAATGGCGTAATTGATGGGCGGGGAGTCCGTTGAATATTGTTTAAGTCGCTGATTTAAAACGACTAGCAATTATTCGAAGGACTTGGCACGATGCATGCATATGACTGGGTAAGTGGGTTATTAACCTTTGAAATAAATTAACACTAAACAGGAAAATAGAATATGAAAAAACTAACAGTATTACTCATGGCGATTGCGATATCGTCGAGCATGGTGTCTGCGGTTGAATTCGCTCGTCCGAGGATGGACGGCATTGATAAGCAGAGAGAGCGGATCGCGGCGATCCTCGAGGATGCCGATGCGGAACTCTCTGAAAGAAAGAGAGCTTATCTTCAGCAGAGATTGGAGATCCTCGACATACAGTCGGATTTCCGCACAGCATTGAGGGATGCGATCTCGGAACTTGGGGAGGATGCCACTCGGGAAGAACGTAGTGACGTCGTTCGCTCTGTGCGGGACACATTTGCCGAGCGTTTCGAGGAGATCAAGGACCGCCGTCGCGATGCTACGACACATCGTCGCAACCAGCGCACTCGTGATCGCGAAACCGACGGTTGATAGACGAATGTCATCAACTGTTTTCTCTGAAAGACGATAATTTGTTATTCAGTCAGAATGCGAGCCGTATGGATATATCCATACGCGCTCGTTATCTGCATAAAAATGCATGAGGGTGTTTAAATATATTTTATTGATCGCGCTTTTTTGTCGGGG
>JAJFLS010000668.1 GCA_021772595.1 Opitutales bacterium | reverse complement strand
TTTTCGGAGCAATTCAAGTTGTGGTGTATCGGAAACAACCAAAGAACCGGCGGACTTGAATGGACGGAGGTATTCGTTATGCAATTTGAGCCGCTTTTCGTGCTTGGAATTGCCTTGCTGGTTTCGCGGAAAAGCCTCTTTTCGCTGCGTTCGCTTGCTGCTTGGAAGGCGCATCGATCAAGCATTTTGGGTGGTTTTGCGTTTTCAGTCCTTCCGTTGATGGTGCTTTTCCTCCTCGGTACGCCCACTTCCGCAATCGAGCGCGAGCTTCCGTTTCCGGGAAAGCGTATTCGGACTGAACTGACACCGCCTGCATTCGAGCTGACCGATCAATTGGGCAATCCGTTCGATTTGGAGGAGCTTAAAGGCGACGTCGTTATCGTGACTGGAATATACGCGCTATGCGGATCTACGTGTCCTCTCATTTTGATCGAATTGAAAGTGCTTCTTGAAGAGCTGAGTCCTGAGGAACGCGAGCGAGCCCATATTGTGGCGATTACGCTGAATCCGGAAAACGAAACGCGTGAGGACATGTACAAATTCATTGAGGCCTACGGGTTCGAGTATTCGGATTTCAAATATCTCAACGGCGACCCGGCGCATGTCCGGCAAACTCTCAAGAAACTGCAATTCTCTCGCACCGAAAATCCGGAATACGGAATCATCGACCACTCGAATCTTTTCGTTTTGATCGACGCCGACGGACGAATCGCTTATCGGCTGACGTTGGACGATCGTCACCAATCATGGCTCCGCGCCGCCCTGAAGGAGCTTGCGGTCGAGGCACGGCAAAATGCGGAGGCGCTTGCAAAATTGTAGAGTTCCTGCGGGTGATGGTAGGGACCGATCCCGCTTAGCGGGACGGTCCGCTTTGCCCAATATGATAACAACGCGGCCCGTCCCGCTGAGCAGTATCGAGCTCTACCAAAATGCTGACATTCTCCAAATTTACGCTATGCGTTTGCCAAAATGTAGGAGCGGGTTTATCCCGCGATAGAACCTGTTTTCGGTTTGGACATCGCGGGATAAACCCGGTCCTACATTTTGGGATTAGACGATTGAAGTAGACGAACATGATTAAGATAGAAGATTCAGAATCGATTAGCCCGGAGCTTAAGCCGCCGCCGGCTCCTCCCCGTTCCACGCGGGCGGAGGGATTGCTCGTTCATGGGGATCGCTTTCTGGCTCGTTGCGATGGGATCATGAACCGATGGCTGCCGGAAGAGTTCAATCCTATCGCTCGTCCGGGAGCGGCGGCGAACCTCGCTTTGCTGGTCGCTGTCGCGTCTGGGATACTGATGCTGATATGGTACAAGCCAAGCGTGCAGTTCGCTTACTCGTCACTGGAGGGGATTTCCGGATACAGTTTGGGCGGCTGGGTTCGGGCGCTGCATCGCTACAGTTCGGACCTGACGATGCTGTTCCTGTTCATCCATGCGGGACGAAGTTTTTTCGCTCGAAAATTTACCGGACCGCGCTGGCTGCCTTGGGTGTCGGGCATAATCATGTGCGCCCTTATTTGGTTCATCGGCTGGACGGGGTATTGGCTGGTTTGGGATCAACCGGCGCAGCAAATCGCCACTTCGTCGATGCGTCTGGTAGACATTCTCCCGATATTCGGAGAACCGATGAGTCGGCTGTTCGTCTCGGATCGCCTAGTGCCGAGCCTCTTGTTTTTCGTGGTGTTCTTTACGCACATGCTGCTGCCGCTCGGAATCGCGATCGGCCTAGCGATCCATCTTCTGCGCGTGAGTCGCACGCGTCTGCTGCCGAATCGGATTGTTTCGTGGTCGATCATAATCGGGATTTCTCTCGCGTCGCTGGCGATTCCCGCGCCGCTTGGCGAGGAAGCCCACATGAACGAAAAAGTCGGCAGCTTAGTGGTCGATGCCTGGTACATGTCGCCGTTGGCCTTGGGGCTTCGTTTTCAGCAAGCAGGACTTTGGTTCGCTCTTTTTGGAGGCGTCGCGGTTAGCGCCTTGATACCGTGGATCCTGGGTAAGAAACGTTCTCCCGCGGCTTACCAAGCGCTCGTCACGCCGGAACGATGCCATTCCTGCAATCAGTGCTTCGTCGATTGTCCGTTCGATGCGATCTCGATGGTTCCGCGAACAGATGGGAAGGCGTTCGATTTGATGGCGTCGGTCAATCCTTTGAAATGCGTTGGCTGCGGTGTTTGCGGAGGTTCATGCGATTCCGAAGGGATCAGTCTCCAATGGTTCGATACGAAGGCCGAAGAAGCCCGTATCGCCGCAACGTTCGAAAAGAAGCGGGAAGCGGGAGGTTCTGCGTGGATCGCGTTCGTTTGCGGTGACATTGATGGAGGACTTCCGTTTTTCAATCAATCGAAATGGGATTCGCTCCTTCCCGATTTCCAAGTGTTCTACATTCCGACTTCCAGCTGGCTGCCTACGACGGTCGTAGAGCGATTGATGAAACGCGGCGCGGAAGGAATTTTTGTAGTGAGAGATTCGCGACACGACGCCAGCGCGCGGGACGGTCGAGTGATGGTTGCCGAGCGTTTCCAGGGAACTCGAAAACCTGCATTCCGGGAGGCTCGCGCTCGAAGCGAGAATTGGCAAGTGGTCGATTTTCTTCCGGGAGACGAAGCGGAGCTGTCTCGGCTGGCGAAGTCTTTTCGAGAAGATCCGGAGCCTCGCCTGGTCAAGCGGAACTATAAGAAGCCTACGATGATTCTCGCGGGGGCTGCCATTGTCGCGTCGCTTTGCGTGGCTTCGATATTGCCGAGCAAGTTAAGCGTTTCTAATCCAGGCTACCTTGGGCCGGAGTTCGTTTTCTCGTTTAAAGCGCTGGGCGACTGGGCGGAAACGACGGAGATCGATGCTAAGGACCAGGAGAATCTGCCCATTCACATGCGCGGTCGGCATCTGACTAAGCAAAGCCGCGCTCCCGTGACGATAACCTTGTCTATAGATGGCGACTCGGAAGAGCGCGTTTTTAGCGCGAAAGGGATTTCCAATGACGGTCCGGCCTTGGATCAATGGAGAGAGCGGCTGGATATTGGAGAGCGCCGCATATCGATCGAAATCGATACCGGAGATGAGAGCGAAAATCTTATTTGGGAAAGCGTGATTATGGCGAAGGACCGACGTATCCACGTAGTAAGCTACGACCCGCAGGCAGGGTTTATCGAAGAGGAGTAGGGCCGGCCCTACATTAAAAAATGGGTGGACTTGCTTTGCGGATGAACTATATCAAGCAACAATGCCGATCTCGTCGGTGCCCAGAAAACCCAATTGATGCCTCCCGAAAATTCAGAACAATCGCTTTGGTTCGCTGCGAATTTACAGCCGCATGAACCGATGCTGCGCGCGTGGCTGCGAAGCCGATTTTCGAACGAGGAGGAGTTGGACGACATCGTGCAGGAGGCTTATATGCGGGTGTTGGCGGCTCGGAAATCGACCGAGATCGCGTCGCCAAAGGCGTTTCTCTTTGCCACCGCCCGGAACCTGACGCTGGGCGGCGTGAGAAAACAGGCCATTCGCGGCGAATTTTATTTGGCGGATCTGGACGACCTGGGCGTCTTGGATGAGAGCGAGGACGTTGCTAGCGCCGTTACTCGATCGGAAGAACTCGAACTTTTAACACAAGCCATTCAATCTTTGCCAACACGATGCCGGCAGATCATCACCTTGCGAAAAATCTACGGAATGTCCCAAAAGGACATCGCCAAGGAGTTGGGCATATCCGTCCACACGGTGGAATCCCAGGGGACAATCGGCATGCGAAAGCTCGCCGAATTTTTCGATGGAGTGGAGCGGGGGTCCCTTTCTAAAAGATGAGTGAATCGTTCGATATGAATCCTCGCGATGAGCAATCCCGAGAAGAGGCGGCTGCTTGGATGTGGCGGCTCGATCGCGGATTGACTTCCGAAGAGCAGGACCAGTTTTTCGACTGGCTCGCCCGCGATCCCAAAAACACCGAGTTGCTGAAGCGCCAGCGCGAGAACTGGAAGCGTCTGGACAAACTGTCGGCTTGGCGCCCGGAACATAGCGACAGGCCCAATCCCGATCTGCTCGCGCCTCGGGAGAAGAAACGATCCGTCCTGTATTTTCTGTTGCCGCTCGCGGCGGCCGCAGCGGTGGTCGTCTCCTTTGTCCTTTGGAATCAGGCTCCTTCCGACTCGCCGGAATTCTCGTCCCAGTCCGTCGCGGCGAAGCCCGAAAAGCGAACTCTACTAGAAGACGGCTCCACGATAAAGCTGAATGAGGATGCCGTGGTGACGGTGCTCTACACTCCGAGTGAGCGGCGCGTCCGCCTGGAAGAAGGAGAGGCGTTTTTCATCGTGGCCAAAGATCCGCAACGCCCGTTCGTGGTAGAGGTGCAAGGGGTCGACGTGAGCGCGATCGGAACTGCATTCAACGTGAGGATGGATCAGGGGGCTTTCGAGGTGCTGGTCGCGGAAGGCGTGGTTCAGGTCACTTCGCCAACGATGCTTTCGAATGGCGAAGGGGACTCGGAGTTCCGTCTAGAACCGCTTCTGGAGGCGAATCAGCGAGCGATCATTTCTTATTCCCAAGCGCCTTCCGTTCCTCAAGTCGCGATTTTGACCAAGGCAGAAATACAGCGAGTTCTGGCCTGGCAACATGGAGCGATGACCTTCGCTGGAAAACCCCTTGCCGAAATTATCGATGAATTGAATCGGCTGAATGACACTCAACTTACCATCGTGGACCCTGATTTGGCTTCTGAGCGGTTTACGGGGACCTTTCTTTCGAGCAATGTCGAAGGGTTCGTATCCGTTCTGAAAAATGGTTATGGGGTGGAAGCCAAGATGCTGGGAACCTCTGAGATTCTTCTGAGCAAGGTCGTTGACTAGGCTAGTGTAGAACCTAGGTTTCTCTTCTGGCGGAAACTTTTTTAATAAAACTACGTCTTTCTTTTAGCGGAAACTATTTGTCCGCGCATCTAGATGGCAAGCGACCCCTTGCCATGTTTCCTTTCGACCTCGATCTACTGCTAATACTTAATGCCCTGCGGCATTTTTCCATTCTTAAAACGATTGGTCCTATCGGCTCTCGCCGTAGGGTGTTTGTTGGCGTGTCAGAATT
>JAJFLS010000667.1 GCA_021772595.1 Opitutales bacterium | reverse complement strand
GCTTGCCTGCGAGCGGGATTGACCCTAGCTCTGTAGGACGAAACGAAATCGCAAACCACGACCCCACTAATGACTGAGACTCGAAAACGGTTCGCTCTGCTCGGCGCGTACGAAGAGCTGACGGAAAAGGAGACCTTCTGCTTGAAGGAAGCCAATTTCGATGCGGTCAAGGAAGTGCAGGCGAAAAAGGCGAAGCTCGTCGGCGAACTCCAGCGCTTTGAAGGTGGCGGCCAGTTGAGTCCGTCGGAAAAAGAAGAATTCAATTCCCGCATCGAAATCCTGCTTGGCAGCGAGAAAGAGAACGAGGCTTTGCTTGAAGCGCTGAAGAGCGAGAACCGCGCGCAATTCAAGTCGCTAGTAAAGCAATCGAATTCCGTATCCAAAATTCGGAAGGCTTACGGGTCCGCATCGAATCCGACGACTCCGACTCGCACCCTGAAAGGGCAAGCATAGAGAATCCCGAAAGCGGATGTCCAAGAAAGCGCAGAGGACTAAAGACGACTGGATTCCCTACGCTCGTCAATGTATCGACGAATCGGATATCGAAGCCGTTGTTGAAGCGCTCAAGTCGGATTTCGTAACGCAAGGGCCACGAGTCGGATATTTCGAAGACGGCCTGAAAGAAGCGACCGGAGCGCGATATGCGATCGCCGTATCGAGCGGAACCGCCGCGTTGCATTTGGCGTATCAAGGCTTGGGTATGGGCGGCGGCGATGTGGGTATCGTGCCCTCGATCACATTCGCAGCCACGGCAAACGCTTTGCGCCATTGCGGAGCCGAAGTCGCTTGGTGCGATGTGGAAGCGACGAGCGGATTGGCGGGCCTCTCGAATTTCGAGAAAACGGGCGACGCATTAGTTGCTGTCGGGAAGAGTCCCAAACTTCTCGTTCCGGTTTCGTTCGCGGGACGATTGTGCGATTTATCAGCGATTTCCGAATACGCGGCCAAGCACGGGGCTTATGTCGTGGAAGACGCGGCTCATAGCATAGGGGCTGTTCGAGGCGATCTCCGGAGTGCGTCTTGCGATTTTTCGGATGCTGCGATTCTCAGTTTCCATCCGGTCAAGCATATCTGCGCAGGGGAGGGAGGCGCGGTGCTCACCAATGACGAAACCCTAGCTAGGCGCGTTCGTTCGCTTCGCTCCCATGGCATCGAGAAAACGCCAGAGATTTTAGAATCAGAGGGTGGCTGGGCCTACGCTCAGACCGAGCTCGGGTGGAATTATCGGATGACCGATTTGCAGGCGAGTCTCGGAGGGAGCCAGCTTCGCAAGCTGGATTCGAATATCGGACGCCGCCGCGAGATCGCGGCTCGTTACCATGAGGCATTTGGCGAAGAAGCTTTCCGCGGAAGTTTAGAGCGACCCATTCCAGACGAGGGATCTGCATGGCATTTGTATGTGGTCCGGTTCGTTTCTAAAGAGCTGCGGCGAGCGGTTTACGGTTTTATGCATGCGAATGGAGTGGGTGTCCAAGTTCACTACATGCCCGTGTATCGACATCCTTACTACCGTACAGATTCGCCGGTACTTCAGTCTGGCGCGGAAGCGTTTTATTCGGGCTGCTTGAGCTTGCCAATGTATCCGAGTTTGAGCGATGAGGAGCAAAGCTACGTGATCGAGACTATGGAACGGTTTTGCAATTCGACCGAGAAATGAGCCGGTCTCGATCGATTGTAGCGATTTGCCGATTCGGAGGCGAACATGGTTGGGGGCATATTACGCGTAGCTCCGCTCTCATGAGAGAAGCCCAGCGATCGGGGTGGAAAACTGTCCTTTGGAGTGTCTCCGATCCAGATACTTTGACGAGCGAACAGCGAAAGTCGTTTGATGAGGTGATTCGCTTTGACGAATACGAATTCGAAACATTCGCCCGAAAAGCGAGCGATGCGGACGTCGTGTTCATCGACGAGATGTATTTGCCGGACTCGTTTTACGAGCAGGCGCGGGCGTTTGTGGATAGGTTTAAAAATGCGAAGCTAGTTGCCATGGACGATATGAACCAACGCTCAATGGAGTCGGTTCATCTTGTTATCAATCCGGAGCTGGGACTTCGAGCTGCGGAGTATCAGTCAGAGAAAGTTTTGCTTGGGGAAGAGTATTGTTTGTTAAGGAGCGGATTCGAGAATCCCCAAAAGCGCGATTGGCCGTCGAAAAGCAGCAGCGTGCCGGTGCTTGTTATAGTTGGCGGTACGGATCCGCATGGCAGCGCATTCGATGCGTTGGAGGCGCTTCGCGGTATTGAGGAGAAGAATTTCGCTCCGGTCCTGATCAGTGGAGATGGGAGGAATCGCGAATCGATTCAGGCGGAGCTGTCGCATTTCGATAAGTTTAAATTCGAGACAGGATTGAATAGCCGCGAGTTGGCGGATTGGATCGAAACCTGTTCATTCGGCGTGATCGGCTGCGGTTCGACGGTTTACGAATTCGCCGCGATGAAGACGCCATTTGTGGGACTGTGCGTGGCGGACAACCAGCAGAGAACTTCGGAGCGAATCGAACAGGCTTGGAAGATGCCAATCGTATATCGCCATGCGAATGGCATTTCCCAGGATGCCTTGGAACGCGCAATACGATCGACCCTTGAGCAGCTAGAGGCGGACGCTGTCTTTAATTTCGGGAACGTCGATCTTCTCGGAGCGAAACGAGTTATCCGGTATTTGGATACTCTCTCTTTGTAGGGGCTTCGCTCGCGAAGACCGCGTATGAAGAATTCTAGCTGCTTCTGCGGTCTTCGCAAGCGAAGCCCCTACGGATTCTCTAAGAGAGTGTCTAATAAGTCTGCAAATCATCCCTCTTATTCGTTGTAGGGTCGGCGCAAGCGCCGATCCTACAAAATGGACTCATTAGACACCCTCTAAACCCAATCGCCTTCTTTCAGCGGTTTGTAGGCTTCGAGATTCTTGGCTGCTGTTTTGCCGATCACCTCGGTCCATCTCTTTGGGGGCAATCCGAGAGCGGGGCGGATGATTTTCAGATTTTCGGACGAGAGCGTCTCGCCCTGTCGAATGTTTTTGGATACGTAGATCGATCGGCGAAATCGAAGTTGCTCCGCGTCTTGATTGACTGCGTCGATTTTTTCGGACCCTAAGCAAGAATGAACGATGCGGACTTGCTCGACGAGGCCTTTCATTTCGGCGGGTTCTAGCGAGAAAGCGGCGTCGATCCCGCTTGAATTTCTGTCGTCTGTGAAATGCTTCTCGATGACTCGCGCTCCTAGGGCCGTTGCGGCGAGGGCGACCTCGTTTGAAAGCGTGTGATCGGATAGCCCGGTTTCGCAATCGAATCTCTTCGCGAGCGTTTCCATGGATCGCAAATTAAACCCGTCTGGATTGCTTGGATACGCATTGACGCATTTTAGTAAAATGATGTCCGCAGTCCCATGCTTTCTCAGGGTAGCGACGGCGTCATCGATCTCCTGTTCGGTCGCCATACCGGTGCTCATTATGACGGGCTTCCCGGTTTTGGCCACTCGTTCCAAGAGAGGAATGTGGGTGAGTTCGAACGAGGAGATTTTATACAGTTCCGGCTCGATCGCGGATTCCAGGAAATCGACAGCGGATTCGTCGAATGGTGTGCTGAAAAGCGGGACTCCAAGTTCGCGGGCGAACTCGGCGAGCGGGGCGTGCCATTCGTAGGGAGTGGCGGCTTCTTGATAGAGTTCGTGTAAGCTCTTCCCGTCCCAGAGTCCGCCGGTTACCATGAACTCGGGCTCGCGCGAAGGAAGCGTTAGCGTGTCCGCTGTATAGGTTTGAAGCTTGATCGCGTCGGTGCCGTTTTTCGCGGCGAGTTCGACCAGCCGCTTTGCTGTATCGAAATTTTGGTGATGATTTCCAGAGAGTTCCGCAACGACGAGGGGAGGCTTGGCGTGGTCTCGAATGCGATCGATCAAGCTCATGGGCGAGGCTTGTCTAATCGACTTCCGAATTCTTGTAGGTTTCTACAATCGCTTGCAGATCGCTGATACTCAGCTTATCTGGATTGGTGAGGCTGTCATAGCTGAAACCTTGGGGACAACGAGTTCCTTCGTATCTTTCGGGCTGGTATTTCCAATAAGGATTGGAGGGGTGGATGACGAAGCGATCTACTTGCTCGGTGGATTGATGAGCCTCGTCGGCTGGGATCAGCGCTTCGTGCAGTTTCTCGCCAGGCCGCAGCCCAATGATTTTGACAGGGCAGTCCTTGGCGATTGCCTGGGCCAAATCGCCGATTGAACAGCTTGGAAGCTTGGGGATGAAAATCTCGCCGCCGGTCATGTCGCCGAGCGATCGGAGGGCGAAGGCGACGCCTTCGTCGATCGTGATGATGAAGCGGGTCATCTCGCTTTTCGTGATCGTGATCAGTCCGGCTTCTTTCTGCTTGAGGAAAATCGGGATGACGGAGCCTCGACTGCCGATCACATTGCCGTAGCGAACGACGGAAAACGCAGTTCTGGTTTTCCCGCTGTAGCTGTTGGCGGCGATGAAGATCTTGTCCGAGCAAAGTTTGGTGGCGCCGTAGAGGTTTATCGGGTTGACGGCCTTGTCGGTGCTCAGGGCAATGACGCGTTTGACTCCCGCCGAAATCGCGGCGTCGACGACATTCATGGCGCCATTGATATTGGTCTTGATGAATTCGTGCGGGTTGTATTCGGCCGCAGGGACCTGCTTCAACGCGGCGGCATGGATGACGTAATCGACGTCGGTCATGGCGCGTTCGAGACGGTCCTTGTCACGCACGTCCCCTAGAAAGAAGCGGATGGGCTTGCCCGTGAAAACCGGCCTCTGAGCCATCTCGGACTGTTTGTGTTCGTCTCGGGAAAAAACGATCACCTTTTTGGGGCTATAGCGTGTGAGAATCTCTTGGCAGCATCGTTTTCCGAATGTGCCTGTCGCGCCGGTAATTAGAATAGTTTTGCCGTTGAGCATGTAGGATCAGCCCCAATGTGGGCGAGTTGGGCTGGCGGCGCCAGAAAACATTAGGCGGGATTCAGGGGGAGGGTTCGTGTTTGAGCTGATTTTTACAAATTAGTCGTTCGATTGTGTTTCAATCTTCTCCATACTCGTTAGATTAATAATTCCGGTCCCTTGCACGCATGGGGCCGTTTCTCTCGACAAGAACCGCTAAAGCCAGATCCTAAGTCCCTAGTTATGTCCGTGGAAAGAATACTCATCTTGGACGATGAGCTCGTGATCAGAAAAGCTCTGGAAGAGCAATTGAGACGGAAACGCCTCTCGGTCTGTAGCGTGTCCACGTTGAAGGAAGCGGAGGATCATCTGCTGAAGGACGAATTCGATCTTTTGTTTGTCGACGTGCACTTGCCCGACGGCAAAGGGACGGAGCTGCTCGACCGCATCGCGGGCATGCAAGACGCTCCGCTCGTGGTCATAATCACCGGCAACGGCACGGTCGAGTCCGCGGTGGAGTGCATGAAGGCCGGGGCGTTCGACTACGTGATCAAGCCGTTCTCTTCCTCCCAGATCGACGTGCTGATGAAGAAGGCGAAAGACTATCGCCAGTTGCTGAAGGTCAATCAGTTCTTCACGAAAGAAAGCGTCGAAGGGACCGAATTGATCGGCAAAAGCGTGACAATCAAACAATTGCGCGGCCTGGTCAGCAAAGTGGCTCCCACGGAGGCGACAGTGCTGATCAACGGGGAAAACGGCACGGGCAAGGAGCTTGTCGCCAACGAGCTCTACCGCAGCAGCTCCCGGAAAAACGCTCCTTTCATCAAAGTGAATTGCGCGGCGATTTCGGAGACTCTGATCGAGAGCGAGTTTTTCGGCCATGAAAAAGGGGCATTCACCGGAGCGATGCAGCGCCGCGAAGGCCGCTTCGAGCTGGCGGATGGCGGGACGATTCTTCTCGACGAGATCAGCGAGATTTCCCCCAAGGTGCAGGCGAAGCTGCTCCGCGTCTTGCAAGAGCGTGAATTCGAGCGAGTCGGCGGAAACAAGACCATCAAGGTCGATGTGCGCGTCGTCGCCACGACCAATCGGGATCTCATGAAATCAGTTGAGAATGGGGACTTCCGGCAGGATTTGTATTATCGGCTGAACGTTTTCCCGATCCACGTGCCTCCGTTAAGGGAGCGGCAGGGAGATGTCACTTTGCTGGCGAAGACCTTCGCTCAGCAGTTCGCCCGCAAGCACGGGATAAAGCTTACCGGATTTGAAGACGATGTGCTTCGCTCTCTCGAATCGCATTCCTGGCCCGGAAATGTCCGCGAGCTGCAGAATACGATCGAGCGCTCGGTCATTCTCACCGAATCGGGTTCGAAGATCAACCAGGCCTCGCTCGGCTTGATTCCGATGATGTCGCCCGCGACAGCCCAATCCGCACAGCAGGCGGTCGAGACTCCGCAACCGGTTGCAGTTGAAGCGGGAGGAGCCGGGTATGGCGGCTCCGCTCCATCGAGTTTTGGAGGCCCCGTTTCGCCGCCGGCCGAAATCCCAGTTTCCAAGGCGGACGCTCCCGAAGTAGAGAGCACTCCCTTGCCCCTAGAGCAAATCGAGAAACTGCACATTCTTTCGACCTTGGAGACGACCGAGGGCAATCGCACCCACGCCGCCAAGATTCTGGGGATCAGCATTCGCACTTTGCGGAACAAGCTCGCCACCTACCGGAGCGATGGCGAGTTCATCCCGGGCGAAGAGTAGTTTTCTCGAAGCTCGAGCAGCCAATCGGGAAATCTTCCAGTATCTCCGGTGGGTTTAGTTGGCTAGGATTTGCTCGCTGGCGCCTTTAGAGTATTGCCGCTAATGGCGAGATAGCCGTTTTTCGCATTTTTGACAGGAAAGTTGCGCATTTCTTCCTAAACCTTTCGGGCAACTGAACGATATACAATGAGAGCTTCGATGCTCAAAACCTCAGACCCCTACCATGCAACAGACTTTTCCCATCACCGATACAGAACTGGAAGCGTTAGCTACCCATGCGGTGGGTAGTGTTTACTCAACGATGCTCGAAACCGACGCTACTCTAGTGTCGACTATGGAAGTAGGAGGAAGCGATTGCGAGGAAGGCTCGGCGCTCCCGATCGACACAGATCAGACCCTGATCGCGGGCACCGTCGGATTCATCGGCCGCTTGTCCGGGGTCATTTACATTTTCATGGATTTGCCGCTGGCGCTGAAGATCACTTGCCGCCTGCTGGACCTCAAGACTCAGGAGATCGAGGCTGAGGGACACGAGACTGTTAACGACGCGATTGGAGAATTGACGAATATGATCGTCGGCGCGTTCAAAAACGACCTCAGCAACAAAGGCTACGAGTGCCGGATGACGATCCCATCCATCCTTCGCGGATCCAGCTTTTCAATTGAGCCTGCGGAAGTGGGTCTCAGACGCGTCTTTAAGTTCGATTGCGACGGAAGTTCCTTCGTCATCGATATCCTCATGAAAGAAGAAACTCAGTTTTAGAAGTTATAAGCCATGCGAGTTAAGATCCTAACAGTTGACGACTCCAAGACGGTGCGAATCATCGTCAAGAAGTCCTTCAAGTCATTCGATTGCGATGTAGTCGAAGCCCAGAATGGAGTCGAAGGACTTGCCATGGCGGCCAAGGAGAACCCAGACATCGTTCTCCTTGATATCACGATGCCCGTCATGGACGGCGTCGAGATGCTCACCAAACTCAAGTCGGACCCCGAGCTCAAGAGCATCCCGGTCATCATGCTGACAGCGGAAGCGGGCCGAGAAAATGTGATGAAGATCGCCAAGGTCGGCGTTCGCGATTACATTGTGAAACCTTTCAAGGAAGACGTACTGATCGACAAAGTCAGCCGCGTCATCGATCTGCGCCCTGCAGGCGAATCCGCGCCGGCTCAGAAGAATATCGATGACCCGATGGACATACTCGTCGTGGAGGACCAACCCGCCATCATCGAGCAGATCAAGTCTGGATTCGGCCACACTCCGTGGGAAGTTCATGGCGTGGCATCCACTGGCGAAGCGATTGATTTCTGCCAGCGCAAGGTGCCGGACTGTATCTTGATAAGCCTTTCGATCCCCGATGACGCGGCGATCACTCTGTTCCGGATCATCCGCTCGAACGCCAAGACTAAGTACGTGCCGCTATTCGGCCTGTCTGTCAAAACAGCGCTCGAAGAGCAGCAGCGTGCGCAGCAGGCGGGATTCTCGACGATTATCACAAAGCCAATCGACTTCGGCGATTTGGAAAGCAAGATTGGCAAGGCGGTAAATCTGGATACATCCGGAAAGTACTTCGCGATGGACGATGGATTTATGACAGTCAAGCTGCCAACGGCTTGCAACCCGGCCGTAGTGAACGAAGTCTCCACTTACCTGAAAACGAAAACCAGCGAAGCCGTAGGCGCCGGAATCTCGAATGTGATCTTCGATACGCAAGCTGTCGAGTCGCTTAATATGGAAGTCGTCAAGCTCATGCTTCAGTCGATGAAGCTCTGTCGCGATCTCAGCTTGAAGTACGCTCTCGCAGGTACTACCAAGATCGTCTCGGAGAGCAAGAAGTTCGAGGAATCGAAAGACTGGAACTTCTGCGATTCAGTAGACGCTGCCAAGGGCTCGTTCTAACCGACGTCGTTACAATTTTAATACTAGCCCGCTCCGATGAAAATCGAGCGGGCTTTTTTGTATCCAAAATTCGAGAGACGCGAGGTAGGGCTGACTATCCCTAGTGCAGCGTTCTATAAGTTTTGTAAATACGGCCAAATGATAAATTAACCACAGATGACACAGCGAGCACAGATGAATTGAGATATTTTATTAAACCACTGAGGACACTGATATACACTGATGACTTGGCCAATTCGATCATATCAGTGTTCATCAGTGGTAATCATATCCTCAAAGGTCGTTTCAATGATTTGTATGTATGGAACTTTCGAGATGATGTACTAGTCAGCCGAAAAGGAGGAATCGCGGAAACGGCTGCTTAAGGATAAGCAGCCCTACCTTGTGATGCCCGCTACCCCTTCTTCTGTTTCTTCCCCCAGCTGTCGCGAAGGCTGACTGCTTGGTTGAAGACAAACTTTTCGGCGTTCGTATCTGGATCCACCGCGAAATAGCCTTTGCGTTCGAATTGAAAGCGTTCGCTCACTTTGGCCTCGGAGAGTTTGGGCTCTCCATAGGCAGTGATGATGCTTTCGGAGTTCGGGTTGAGATTATCGACAAAAGTCTGGCCTTCCTCGACGTCTTCGGGATTGGCCTTTGTGAACAGTTGCTCGTAAATCCGCGCTTCGAATGGGGTGTTCCGAGTGGCGCTGACCCAATGGATGGTACCTTTGACCCGGCGGCCGTCGGGAGTGGAACCGCCGCGTGATTCAGGGTCGAAGGTGGCGCGGATCTCCGTGATCTCGCCTTGCTCGTTTTTCGTGAAATCCGTGCAAGTGATGTAGCACGCGTAGCGGAGGCGAACTTCTCGCCCTGGGCCAAGGCGGAAGAATTTCTTCGGCGGATCTTCCATGAAGTCGCTCCGTTCGATGTAGATCTCTTTAGTCAGCGCGACCTTCCGCGCGCCTAGCTCCGGTTTGGCCGGGTGGTTCGGGCCTTCGAAGTATTCGACCTCGTCTTCCGGGAAATTCTCGATGACGACCTTAACGGGATCGAGCACGGCCATGCGGCGAAACGCTCGCTCTTCGAGATCCTGACGCAAGCAGTACTCGAGCAACGAGTATTCGTTGACGCGCTCGCGTTTGGCGACTCCCGCGCGATGGCAGAATTCGTTGATAGCCTCGGGCGTGTAGCCGCGTCGCCGAAGTCCGGATACAGTCGGCATTCGCGGATCGTCCCAGCCGCGCACGTGGCCTTCGGTTACAAGTTGGAGCAGCTTGCGTTTGCTCGTGATGACGTACTCGATGTTCAATCGCGCGAATTCGATTTGTCTTGGCTTGCTGGGTACGGGAAGGTTCTCGATGAACCAGTTGTAGAGCGGGCGGTGAAACTCGAATTCAAGCGAGCACAAGCTGTGCGTGATGCCTTCGATCGCGTCGCTCTGGCCATGGGCGAAATCGTAAGAAGGGTAGATCTTCCATTTGTCGCCCGTCCGGTGGTGGCTGGCGTGGAGGATGCGGTAGAGGACGGGGTCGCGGAGATTGAGATTGGGATTAGCCATGTCGATCTTCGCCCGCAAAACTCTCTCGCCCTCGTCGAATTCGCCTGACTTCATCCGCTGAAAAAGATCGAGACTCTCTTTGATAGGTCGATCTCGGTACGGCGAGTTTTTGCCGGGCTCGGTCAATGTGCCGCGATAGGTCCGCATCTCTTCGGGCGTCAGATCATCGACGTAGGCCAGGCCTTCATTGATAAGATGGATAGCCCATTCGTAGAGCTTGTCGAAATAGTCGGATGTGAAAAACAGATTGTCGCCCCAGTCTGCGCCGAGCCATTGGACGTCCGCCTTGATCGCCTGAACGTATTCATCTTCTTCTTTCGCGGGATTGGTGTCGTCGAATCGCAAATAGAAGAGCCCTTTGTAGTCGCGGGCGATTCCGTGTGAAACCTTTATCGCGAAGGCGTGGCCGATGTGCAAATAGCCGTTCGGTTCCGGCGGAAATCGCGTTACGATCTGAGTGTGAGTTCCAGCAGCGAGATCTTCGTCGATGATGTCGCGGATGAAATTGGAAGTCGGTTCGTCGGTCATGGCGGAAAGTGTAGAAGGTTGCGGTCGATCAGGCGTATTTCTCGGCGGTTCGTTTTAACCGCTCGAGAACGCGTTCTTTACCAAGAACTTCGAGCATTGGCAGGAAGTCGGGACCGGAGTTTGTGCCGCTGACTGCGAAGCGAACGACTGGAAACCAGGCGAAGGGTTTCAGCCCCGTTTCGGCGGCGAGTCGATTGAATACTCCTTCGATGGAAGCCTTGTCCCAAGCGCTCAGCTCTTCGAGCTTCGGAGCGATTTCCTGGATACGTGCGATCGGCTCGCCCTTCTTCATCGTCTTGTTCTCCGCCTTTTCGTTGTTCGCGAATGTGTCGGAAAAGAAGTACGCCGCGAAGCTAGGCAGGTTTTCGAAGCTGTCGATTTTCTCTTGGCAGATTTTAAGCGTTGAAAGGAGATATTGCTCGTCTGTGCTTTCGCCGATGAGGCCAGCTTTTTGCAAGGCGGGCTTCGCGCTCTCGACGTATTCGGAAATTGGAAGCGTTTTCATGTGTTCGAAATTCAGATGAGACATCTTCTTCTCGTCGAATCGCGCGCCGCCTTTCTGGACATCGTCCAGATTGAACCGCCGGACGAGCGCTTCGATCGTAAACACCTCTTGGTCGTCCTTGGGAGACCAGCCGAGGAGCGCGATGAAATTTCGAACTGCGCCGGGGAGGAAGTTGCGCTCCTTGTATTCAGATATCAAGGCTCCCTTGTCGCGTTTGGACATTTTGCCTTTCCCGTCCTTGGGATCCTTGAGGATCATAGGGAGGTGGGCGTACTTCGGTGGTTCGACGCCGAAGGCATTGAAAAGTTCGACGTGTTTGGAGGTGTTCGAAAGATGGTCTTCGCCCCGAATTACGTGGGTGATCTTCATTGCGATATCGTCGACGACGTTGACGAAGTGAAAGCTCGGGTCGCCATTGGAGCGCTGCAAAACGAAGTCGCGTTCTTCGCGCCGCGTCACTTGGCCGCGGATCAAGTCATCGATTACTACGGGCTGAGTTTTCACCTTTTCGATTTCCGCTTTCTGGTAATCGTCGTATTCCGTGTAGCGCTCGCCCTCGAGCTTGAAGAACACGGCGCCGTCCTTCTCGTAGGCGCGTCCGGAGTCGCGGAGCGTTTGCAGATAGGTTTTATAGATGTCGCCTCGCTGGCTTTGAAAATAGGGGCCGAAATCGCCTCCGTTTTCCGGACCTTCGTCCCAGTCTAGGCCGAGCCACTTGAGGCCGTCGACCAGCTCGTCGAGGGCCTCCTGCGTGTTGCGCTCCTTGTCGGTGTCTTCGATCCGAAGGACGAATGTGCCGCCTGTGTGACGGGCGTAAAGCCAATTGAACAACGCGGTTCGGGCGGTCCCGATATGCGTGGATCCCGTCGGGCTGGGAGCGAATCTGACTCTGACGTTACTCATGATGCAGGACACGTTGCGCGTAAGGAGAGACGAATCAAGACAATGCTCGGCGCTCGATGGAGACTGTGCAACTTCGGTCAGCGTCTCGCCATTCGGCGGATGGGGGCGAGGAGGACGATCGAAAGCGCGACGAACAAGGATCCCACGATGGCCCAGTTTTGAATCGAAAAGAAGCTGAGCATGTAGAATCCGATGAACGGAGCGATGACTCCGCGGATTCCGGTCGTGAACGAGTGCACCGTCATGTAGTTGGATTCCTGGCCTTCGGGCGCGAATTTGGTGACCCAGAGGCTCCAGTTGACATTGGCGCCGGCGAGCGCGACTCCGTACGTGAAGGAGCCGAGGTAGATGCCGGTGATTGTGTCGGCCTCGAAGAATATGAGCATTGCCGCTAGCTGGATGGCACTCGCAAACCCTCGCACGAAAAAGAAATCGAATGCGTCGAATAGATGCCCCCATATCGTCGTGGCGAACAGTCGCGTCACGCTCGGGATGATGATGGCGGCGATCACGATCTGCGTGTTGGTTGCCTGGATACTGTAGTCGCCGCTTGTCATGTATTCGATTTGGAGCGGCATGGTCGTCAAGTTTCCGAAGCCGAGGATCATCCACATCCCGAGCATGCAGCCGAAGATTTTGTCTTTCCACGCTAGCGAGAGATGGGTGAGCGGATTGCCGCCCCGGCTGCGGGGGAGGGTTTCAGAAGGGATTGCCCGGACGGCCAGGCCTGCCAGAATGCTGGCGGCGGCCATCCATTGAAACAGGATCGGGAAATCGGAAAGATCGTTTTCGAGGATGAGTCCACCGATCCAGCCGAATAGGGGCGATATAGCCACGCTGAGAGTGATGGCGTAGGAGACGCGTTTCCCGCGCATCCCGGCCGAGTAGTTGGTCGTGTACATGTGGACGAGTAGCGGCATCTGCTGGGCGATCAGAGCAGCCGCGATCGTGCCTGCTCCGAGGAATAGCCAAAGGTTGTCGCTACCGAGCGAAGCGATCAGAAACAAGATTCCGGCGAGACCGTAGTTGAAGCTGCAGAGCTTGGCGGACTTTATTTCGAGCCTGGCTATGTAAAACAGGACAACGGGGGTTGAGAGCAGCCCGATCATGAACGCCGCCGGAACAGTGGCTTTGGCGAACGAGGGCCCGTCGAAATAGCGGGTGACGATGAGCAGCGCGAAGGTGCGCCAGCCAGCGTCCAGCATCCCGCTCATGCTGCTGCGCAGCAGGTCCATGCGGAAGGTCTTTTTGGCTATTCGTTGTTGTTCGTTTTGCTCCAGCGTTGATCGATTGTTTGGGAGTGTCCGATTGGGGATCTCCGGTTTTTGGGTGGTAGGGCTCGACTGCCAGGCGAGCCGCAATTGATTGTGCAATGCGGACCGTCCCGCTCAGTGGGATCGATCTCTATCTTAGATCGCTTAAAACGGGCACTTGTGGGGAGCGATTAGAGATTCGAATTCGCTGTAGCCTTTGAGCCCGTTTAGATCTGGATCCTGAAGCAGCCAGTCCATGTCGTCGTAGCCTAGGTCGATCGCCTCTTTCAATGCAGCTACGGCGTCGCTTTTCCGTCCTAGCAGGCTGAGGCTGCAGGCGAAATTGTAGCGGATGCGGGCGTCCTGAGGCAATATGCGCAAGAGCCGACGATCGATTCGCAGCGCCTGTCGCGCCATTTCGTACTTCGAATACAAGCTGCCGAGCAGTTCTAGAGACTCCCGGTTTTTGGGATCTCTTTTGAGGACATTCTCGAAAAAGTTGATGTCGAAGGCGTCTTGCGCGTCGATTTCCATTTAGAAATTAAGCTACGCAGGAACCGGGCCTCTGCAAGCGCGGGTTTCGGGAGGAGGCCAGCAAATGGCTCGCCAGGGGAGGGCGCCTGGAAATTTGGCGGTTTGGGCGGGCGACGGGCTCGGGAATGGTCTGTAGAGTGAAGGTTCCTCAGGCTCACTAGGCGCAGGCGCGGATTGGGGGTTCGCGAGGCGCGCCTACGGCAAAAGCTGAGGAATTCAGCGGCAGAGTGGGTATCGCTAGGGTCCCTTATGCGGTGGCCGCAGACGGATCGATTTTCTTCAAAATACCTCTTGATCGGGCGATGACAGGAGCCGTTTGAACACGTAAGCTAGTTATAGATAAAATAAATATTCGTCGGCGCCCAAAGGCGTTTGGCGGCAATTATAAGACATACCATTATTATGAAGGCTCGATTTAGCTTATTACTCTTTACCTCTCTGCTTATTGCGGTCATCGGCCGCGCAGAGAGCAATCTCGATAGTCATGAAGCCAAGGGAGTGATCCTCTCCTTGGATCAGAATACCGCGAACGTATCGCTGGAGGTCGTTGGAAGCGTCAAGCAAGGCGACCGTGTCCGCGTTGACAAGATCAGCGAAAACGACGAGGTCGAAACGATCCGCGGCGAAGTCGTCGAAGTGCTCGAAACCGATGTCGTGGTCAAAATCGACACGGCGCGGCTGGAAGTGGGCGAAAGCGCTCGCATCAGTCCGATCGCTCCGGTTCTCGAAGCGGACATCCTCGCTTCGATCCCGGACGACAAGTTCGCAACGGCGGATCCTGTCGAGAATGACAAGCTGGACCGCAAGGCGTCTTTGGAAGCTTGCCGCGGCGCGATCAAGGAGTTTCCCGAAGAACCGCGTTTCCATGCTCAGCTTGGACGACTGCTCGAGGTTCTGGAAAAGCCGGCGACTGCTATTCTAAGCTATGAGCGCGCGTTGGAGCTGGAGCCGGATTATCCGGTCGTGCTTCACAATTTGGCGTCGCTACGATTTTTCGGTCCGGAAGAGCTGCGCGACTTGCAGGCTTCCCGCGCTTTCTATCTCAAAGCGGCTGAGCTCGAGTTCGACGCGTCGATGCCGGTTATCGGTTCGATGAGCCGCGACGGGTCCGGTGGTCCTCGCGACTTCGCCGCCGCCGCTCACTGGTTCCAGATTGCAGCGGAGAAGGGGAATCCTTATTCGCAGAACGCGTTGGCCCAGTGCTACGAAAACGCTTGGGGCCTCGATGAGGACATCAGCAAGGCTTTGCTTTGGTACCGCAGCTCTGCGGAGCTGGACCACGCGCCGGCGATGTGGAATCTCGGCCGCGTATTCGATCAGGGGATCGGCGTATCTGTAAACGAGGGCACCGCTTTTGACTGGTACGGAAAAGCAGCGAAGCGCGATCATCTCGACGCGATCGTTTCGGTAGGCGTTTCTTACCTCGAAGGACGAGGAATCGAACGGGACACCGAAGTGGCTCTTGAGCTTTTGAATGATGCTGCGGACCGAGGCAGCCCGGATGCGATGCGCCAGTTGGCGACCATTTATCTCCAAGGCGAGATCGTTAAAAGAGACTACGATCTAGCGGCGGCTTTTTATCGCAAAGCGGCGTCCAAGGGAGATCCGAATTCGCAATTCCAACTCGCTGTGCTGCTCGAGAAAGGGCAAGGCACGGACCGCGACCGCGACCAAGCGATCTCCTGGTATCAGGACGCGGCTCGCCAAGGCCACAACTC
>JAJFLS010000666.1 GCA_021772595.1 Opitutales bacterium | reverse complement strand
CGGACGCTACCTGATAGACCTTAATAGGTAAGGACCGATCAGGCTGAGCGCGCATAGGCGTCAACTTAGCGAAAGCGAATCTTTAATGGCCGCAAAAAGGCGCAAAAAGCGCAAAAAATTGTGGGATTCGAATTGTCATTTTGATTCGAATGGGTCGCGGCCGATCTCGCAGGGCGCGGATAAGCGTCAGCTTTAGGGTGAGGAATTTATTGCAGACTCCACGCCGAGGTCTCGGCTACGTCGCAAGGCGGCGTGGTTTTTAGAAGAATTCAGCTAAGTTGACGCGTCTGCGCAGGCGCGGGACTGTCCATATTAGTCCAAACCGACGCGGACGGCCTGGCAGTCCGTCCCTACCGCTTTAGGCTGCTTTTCGAAGTTGCGCTGGCTTTATCGATGGGCAAATTGGCTGGGATGTTGGTCATTCGAAGAAAGGTCACGCGCAGCCAAGCGTTTACGGTGTTCATGATGCCGGGCTATCACGAGGAGTGGCCGACTTCTGAATACGAGCATCAAGAGATTCTCAACGTGTTCAAGCAGGACCGGACCTATGAAGGGATCCTCAACGACTTTTCGGATTACCGGATTGGTGAAGCGTTCCGCGAAAAGATAAGGCAAAAAGAATCGATTAATTGAGCCACGGAGGACCTAGAGCAGCCGAGCCGCAACCAAAAGATGGATGAATTGATAGCCACAAAAAGGCACGAAAAAGATCTAGGTTCCACATACTAATTAAATCTAATTTCTCGTGTATTTTTTTGGCCATTGAATATCAATAACTTACATGCGATTAAATTTAGAATCTTCGCAAAAATACAAGGTTTTGAAAGATAGTAGTACGGAGGAAAGGAGGCGAAAGAAGGAATATTTTCGCCCGCAGATTGTCCAGATAGACGCAGATAGCGAAGCGATAAATTCTCGAAGATCTGATTTAGAAAATAAAATGTTTGGGTGGAATTTTTAATAAGTAGGCGTAATGGCGAAAGGTTTGGAGAAGTATCAGGAGCGGCAGAAGCAGCTTTCATTGTTTGGGAAGGATCTGACGCGGCGTTCGCGCGCTTGTTGTGAGTTGTGCGAAAAAAGCGGGGCGAAGCTGGCGATTTACGAACTGGCTCCCGTGCCGAATGTGCCGGAGTTAGATCGGTGCGTATTCATCTGCTCGGAATGCGCGGAGCAGATCGAAAATCCAAAGTCGATCTTTCCGGACTACTGGCGGTTTTTGAGTCAATCGATTTGGAGCGAGACGCCTGCGGTTCAGGTATTGGCGGCGCGAATACTCGATTTTCTCAGCCGGAAAGAAAGTTGGGCTGCCGACATTCTCGACGAGGCTTATCTGGACGAGGAGATTTCGGAGCGCGTGAAGGAGCAGCCGTTGTAGTCGTGTGGCCGTGAGAGTTCTGGATGCAGAGCAGTGGCAAGCGCTAGAATCGGAGCGCAGCGCGTTCATCATGCCTTGGCTGGAGTCGTATCGAGAGCGCCGGGCGAAGCGACTCAGCCACCCGGTGCACGATTTCCTGTTCAAATATTATCAGATGAATCGCCAGACTTTGTCGCGTTGGCGCCCGATGTTGGATATGCGATTGGAAGGGGAAGCGCCGGCCGTATTTTTGGAGGACGAACGGTATCGGCGTTTCGATGACGGAGTGGGCTTGAACACGAGCGCCCTTCTGGAACGCGACCGGGAACGCGTGGAGTGGGTGCGAAACTTGATAGATCGATCCTTGGAGCGTCCTCCGCGTTTCGGCTGCTATGGACTGCACGAGTGGGCTATGGTGTATAAGGCCGACAGCGTTCGCCATGAGCAAACGCCCTTGAGGCTCTCGCCGTCGGAAATCGAAACGGTTGTCGAGTCGACGCCCATTCATTGCACGCACCACGACGCGTTCCGTTTTTTCACGGAGACGGCGCGGCCGTTGAATGCGGTTCAACCTGGAAGGGAAGACCGGGCGGACAACGAGCAATTCGGCTGCGTGCATTTCAATATGGATCTGTACCGCTGGAGCTACAAGATGAGTCCGTGGATTGGAAGCGAGTTGATTGACGATTGCTTTCGCTTGGCCATCGACGCGCGGATTTTGGACATGCGAGCGAGTCCGTATGATGTAAGCGAATACGGATACGAGCCGATTGAAATCGAGACTGCGGAAGGGCGTGAAAAATATCGAGGGGAGCAGACGATTATTTACGATCGTGGACAGCCGATCGCCAAGCGTTTGTTGGCGGAATGCGAGCGTCTTTTGAGGTGAGACGCGCTTGGAATAAAAATATAGCCCACGGATTTTCACAGATCAATAGGTAGGGCAGCTGCTTCCCGCAGTGCCGCAACCAATTTGATGTTCTCCCACGAAGGGCACTGAGGAACACGAAGATGGAATTGATAGCCGCAAAAAAAGCGCAAAATGCGCAGAAGTTGGCCCCTTCGCGAATTCGATGGAAGCGCTTGGATGTCTTTGCGCAAAAAAATGCTTTTAAAGCCAAATTTGGATGGCGATGAAGCTCAAGCAGAGCAGCGCGGCGAGGAGGGGGATGGCTGGATGCAGGGTCAATCCGTTGTGGGGCGCGGCGTTTTTTTTCACGACGAGTAAGCTCGAGCAAACAACCGCGAAAACGATTAGGATAATGAAGCTGGTTGTCTTGGCGAGCGTCTCCAGGGGCAGCCAGAGGGCAAGCGCCGCCACGAAAAGGCCGAAGAGGAGAGAGGCGATGAGCGGGGTTTGGGTTTTTGGCCAGATCTGGGCGAAGATCTTGGGAGCATCGCCTTGTTCGGCCAAGCCATAGAGGACGCGTGATCCCATGATGATTTGTACAAGCGCGCCGTTGAGGATAGCGACAATACTGATCGCGCTGATGATGCTGGGAGGGATTTGGCTTTTGGCGCGTAGAATGTCGGCGAAGGGGGCTTCGCTGTTTCGGAGTACGTCGATGGGGAGGGCGGCCACGCATGCGGCTGCAACCAGCATGTAAATCAGCGTGGTAACGATTAGCGCGACGATGATGGCGCGTGGCATGTTGCGCTCAGGTTCGACGACTTCTTCAGCGATGTTCACCATGTCTTCGAAGCCGATGTATGCATAGAAAGCGATGAATGCGGATAAGAAGATGGGTGCCCATGCCTGGCCTTCCATGGGGGGAGAATACTCGCCCAAATTCATCGCGTAGTGGCCGAGGTCACTTTTGGCCACCCACAGAACGAGTAGAATTCCGCTGAGTTCTATGAACGTAACGATCGCGGCAATTTTGGCCGATTCGAGCACGCCCCAGATCGCAATGATTGTGATAATGGATACGAAACCGATGATGGCAATGGGTATGGGGATGCGAACAAATTCAGAGAGATAACCATGGAATCCGCGTGCCATAACGGCGGCTGATACTGCTCCTGTGAGCATGATTGCAATACCTGTAAACAAGGTGATCCAGCGTTTGTGAAAGGCTTGATGAACGTAATTGGCCTCGCCCGCGCTTTTCGGAAAGCGGCTGGCAAGCTCGGAATAGCTCAGGGCAACAAAGGTCGCGATGATCGTGGCCATCAGAAAGGCGTAGGGAGCGTATATGCCAGCGATGCCTGCGATTTTGCCGATAAGCACATACACGCCTGCTCCTAGTATGGTACCAATGCCATAGAAGGTCAGCAGCGGCAGTGTGATGATGCGTCGGAGTTTGGGAGGTCCGCCCATAGGTTTGCCTAATGAAGGGAGTCAGCGTCTCGCTGCCAGGTAGTGGCGGCGAGGCGGGAATTGATCATGCCGGCCAAGAAAAGCTGCAGCGAGTGGTATAGCATTATGGGCAGGATGATCAGGCTCTCCTGAACGTTTCCGGTTTGTCCGGCGAAGATGACGGCGGCCATGGGGACTCCGGCGGCGAGCGTTTTTTGGGAGCCGCAATAGAAGGCGGCGATCCGTTGCTTCGGGTCGCTGGAGCTGATTTCGGAAGTGGTCCAGACTAGAGAGGAAAGCAGTAGTAGAAAGAGGGTGGAAAAAGCGAGAGCGACCGCGATCGCCTCCCATCCGAAAGCGCTCCAGGTATCGTCCACGAAGCTATTGCTGAATGCGGCGAAAACGACGAATAGAATGACGGTGTTGCTTGATTGTTTGAATACGCCCCGCCATGCCGATATGCGATCTTGGACAAGAGGACGTATCAGTTGGCCGACTACCAATGGGAGTAAAACGAAGAGCGCGATTTTCATGACGAGAGCATCGAGCGGAGGGAATTGGCCGCTTGTATTCGAGAACAGCGATAGGCACCAGAGCGGCGTTAGGAAAACGCCGATGATATTCGAAAAGGTCGCGTTGAAAAGAGCGGCGCTGGAGTCGCCTTCGCTATTGGAGGTCAATACGATGGATGACGAAATCGTGGTCGGAAGAACGGAAAGGTAGAGGAGGCCTGCTTCGATGCTATCCTGTATCCATCTTCCGAATAGGAGGATGATCAGCATCATGAGGAGCGGCGACAGGATGAAGATCCAGCTTTGGCAAAAAATGTGGAGGCGGACATGGGTCGCGCTGGCGAGCAATTGTCGCGTTTGGAGCGAGAGTCCTTGGATAAGAAACACGAGGGCGATCCCGATTTTAGTCGTGACTTCGCTCCTGAGCGCTCCACCGGTCGCTCCGTATTCAGGAATCAAAAACGCGAGACCGACTGCGACGAGCAATCCAATGGTGAACCCCTGGCTTTTTAGACGTCCTAGCATGCAGCTTTTGAGGCTAGGCCGTTGGTCGCGGGTGGCAAGGCGGGAATGGATCTCGGGGGGATCTTGGGAGTGTCTTAGAGGTTGATTAATAAGTCGCAAATTGCGCGGTTACCTAATTGTAGGAGCGGGTTCATCCCGCGATAACTCTCACTCTGTCTTTTGTCGATCGGCTCTATCGCGGGGTAAACCCGCTCCTACACTGATTTATTCGGGGCTGCCATTCGACAGGCTCATGAGATCCGCCCGAACGCTACCTATTTGAAAGGAATCTCAGGGTAGCGAACGGGCGCCGTGCCGTTCCAACGGTTCGCCTCTAGGCGATCGGCGCGATGAGCTGGAAGCTGATCGAGATGCGGTCGTTGACGACGTGCTTGCCGAGCGCTTCATAGATTTTCCCCGAACCGTATTTGGATCCCCAGAGCACGCGATCGATATCGAAGTGAGCTTGCAGCGCGATGTCGGTATCGTTTGTCCCCAGGGTCGCGTCGAACGCAATCGGTTCGGTACTGCCGCGAAGCGTGAAGGCTCCGGCGATGTTGTAATTGGGGCTGCCTGGGCGGGCGTCGGGTATTGTTGCGGTGTAGTTCAGCTCGAATTGCGCGGTCGGGAATTGGTCGATTAGGAAAAAGTCATCGGTTCGCAGGTGGCCGATAAGCATCTTGTTCACCGCGGAATCAGAAATGTCTTCGCAAATGATCCGATTCATATCGAGAATGGCGTTGCCTCCGACGAGCTTTCCTTGATCGAGCTCTATGGCGGCTTCCTGTAGGGCGACTGTCCCGTCGTGTTGGTTAAGCAGATTCCGGCCGATCCAGCGGACTGTGCTTCGCTGGGGATCGACCTTGAAGCGACCCGTCAGAGCTGAAGAAGAATCACCCTTCCCATGCGTTTCAAGGCCTTGCTCTATCCATCGATTGAGACCCTCGCTTAGGACTGAGACGTTTTCCCATCCGGCGCCTTTCAGTTTCTCGAAAGCGAGACTTGAGGCTTCGAAACGATCGTCTTCACCGTAGACGATGATCTCCGCCGATTTATCGGGCGCGATGGACTCGGCTTTCTCGAGGAATTCGATTTCGTATACGCAGGCGTTCTGAGCTCCTGGCAGATGGCATTTGTCAAAAGAGTCGTCGGGCAGAACGTCTATGATGATTTGGGACTCGTTGTTGGATAGGCGGTCTTGGAGGGTAGCGGAATCGATTGTTTTCATGTCTTTGAAGATCTTGAGGAGGGTGCGGTTCGGCAGTCCAATTGCTAGTTCAGATCTATTGGGAGCGCAACGTTTCATCATGACCTGAGCGGGTCGGGACCCTGGCATGTTGGAGCTTGAATAGCGGACGACGGAAGCGATCGGCTGCTAAGTTGGAGAGTGATTCATAAAGAGGGCGTCTAAAGATCGCGGCGCATTTCGATGTGGTCGATGCCCGCGTCTTGAAAAATGTCGCCTGTGGCTTGGAACCCGAATCGTTCGTAAAACGCGGTCGCTTGGGTTTGGGAGGCTAGCCAGACGGATTTGCAGTTTCTGGATCGGGCGGCGTCGATCAGCGATTTCAGAATCTCGCTCCCGATACCGTGGCCTCGATGGCTTTTCAGGACGGCCATCCGACCGATGTGCCCGTCGTTTTGAAGTCGACCTGTGCCCACTGGAGTTTCGCCATCGTAGGCCAATGCGTGAAGGCAAAGAGGGTCTAGCCCGTCGACCTCCAGCTCTGGATTCACGTTCTGCTCTTCGACGAATACCTTGAATCGAATGCTGAAAATCGGCTCGGCTGCGGGTGCGAATTCGGTTAGCTCGACGCGATTCATGAGCTTTTGATTAATAGCGCGATGATCGGGGTTGTCATCACTTTATTCTTCCCGGATACTGGAGTTCAGCCTAAGAGACTGTTTAATAAGTCTGGATTATGTGTATTTTCGGAACGTAGGGGCTTCGCAAGCGTCGCCCCTAAAAAAATCTCGATTTATTAAACAGTCTCTAACGGGATTTCAGGCCGGGTATCGAGTCTCGGCGATTCCATTGCTGGCTGGAGGAGGGACGGTTGCCATCTCTAGGCTGTTCTCTCTATTAACATCTGCTGAAAAATTCGTTATTATGAGGAAAGCCGATCGAAACGGAACCTAATTTCGCTAGTCGCTTTCCTATGTTTTGAATGCCTCTCTCCTGGTCGAAAATTAAAGTCGCTTTATTTTGCTGCATCTTCGCGGAACTCTCCGCCGCGCCCGAACCGGTCGAAGGGCCGCCGCTCATATTTTCGAGTGATCTGGTATCCGAGGAGATGCAGTCGGGAGAGCGGTTTCAGTTGGCTCCGGTGGCGCGTGTCGTGAATTTTGGATACGAGTTTCAGCTTCAATCCGACTTCGGAGATTTTGAAGTCCGCGGCATCGATATGTTGGAGAGACGGCTTCGGGAGATCGTCGCTTTGGAAAAACTGGAAGAGATCGGTAAGACGCGAGCGTTTACGACTTCGTTTTCCGAGGCGCTCAAAAATCCGCTTGTGAGAACGTGGGCAGTCGCGCGCAAGCCGATCACAACCGTTACGCGAATTCCTGGCGGAATATTTCGCTATCTGCAGGGAAAATTCTACCAGGTGAAACGGGGTTCGTAAAAGGCGCTGGGCAAGGTAAATAAGAAAGGGAAAAGCGACCCTGGCAGAGATTCGTTTACGGAGCCTCAAAAAAAGGCGAGCACTGTAAAGAGGGTTGGGAGTACGACTACGAAGCTGAGCCGCCGACATTTCGGATTCAACAAGGCCAAGCGCCAATGGGCCAGGCGATTAAGAGTCGATCCGTATACGACAAACGAATACTTGCAGTTCGAGTTGGAGCGGATCGCTTGGGCTTCTAGTATCGGGTCGTTCGCGGGCGAATTTGCGATTCCCACGAGCGTGGTTCTTTCCTATGTGCTTCAAGCCCAGGAGATGGTCTGGAGTAAGTCGGCAACTGAACTGGAGCGCATCAACTTTTTGGCTCTCAAGAAAATGGGAGTGGATAACAGCGCTCTGATTATGTTCAATGAATTGGATCACTACACGCTTTCGGAAAAGACTCTGATGGTGCTCGCTCTGCAAAGTCTGGAAGTGGAGGGGAGGCTGTTGTTGATCCAGATGTTGCTGGAAGTAGAGGACAGGGATGAAGCCATGTTAATGGTGAGGCTTGTGGCTGTATTCGGAAGTCATCATCGATTGGTCAGCCCAATCGAGAAGCTAGAAATTCGAAATGGGCTCGCGGTTGGGTATACGAACGATGGATCGCTTGTTTTACCGTTGGTGTTGGACTACCTGCATTGGGCTCCGGAAATTACTGACGTTATTCTCTCGGACGAGTTTGAGGCGGAGGATCGTACGCTCTGGATCGGCGGCGAAGCGTCTGCGATCGCGAAAAGCCGATTGGCGGTCTACGATTGGAAGTTGGAAGAGAATTTCTTCGAGACGTTTAGGCGCCTGGAAGAGCATCCGTAAGCGGTGTCGAGTATCCTGCGGTAGAGGCGCCGCTTGCTCCGTACCGTGCAAGCCGAGTGTGATCGGGCTTAAGCGCTGAGCGACAGAAAATCGGAATTTCGATCCTTTTTTCGTTTGCCTGACATGCCAACACGTGTTTGATGTTTCGGAAACTCAACCCCCAATCTACTATGCTATCTCGTCGTAAATTCATTAAAACATCCGCGTTGGCTACGAGCGCGTTCGCGATCGTCCCTTCTTGGGCGAAAGCCGCCAATGGCGACATCCGTATCGCGGTCGTCGGCTTGAATGGCCGAGGCAAAAGCTTGATCAAAGACGTCTTTCGCACCGACGGGGCTCGATTGGTCGCCGTGTGCGACGTGGACTCAGCGGTACTCGCCGAGCGGGCCGCCGACATCGACAAGGAGTATGGCGTCACGGTCGATCAGATCTCCGACTATCGCAAGCTCCTCGAACGCAAGGACATCGACGCGGTGGTGTTGACCACTCCGAATTACTGGCACGCGCTGCAAACGATCTGGGGCTGTCAGGCGGGCAAGGACGTGTATGTCGAAAAGCCTGTTTGCCACACGGTCTGGGAAGGCCGCCAGATGGTGAATGCTGCGAAAAAGTATGGCCGCATTGTCCAAGCCGGTTTTCAGAACCGATCGGACGTCGGGCTAAACGAGGCGTTCCCCTGGATTCAGGCGGGCAACATCGGCGATATCAAGATGGTCCGCGGCCTTTGCTATCGCAACCGGGCTAGCATCGGGAAAATCGACAAGCCGCTCGTTCCGCCGCAATCCGTCGACTACGACATGTGGCTCGGGCCGTGCGAGCATCAAGACCTGTACCGCCCGAAGCTTCACTACGATTGGCATTGGGACTTCAACACCGGCAACGGCGATATGGGCAACCAGGGGCCTCACGAGCTTGACCTGCTGCGCTGGGTTCTAGGTGATCCCGACCACCCGCAGAAGATTCAATCGTTTGGCGGGCGCTTTGGATGGAACGACGCCGGCGACACGCCTAACATGTGCATCACGACTTTCGATTGGGGAGGCGTTCCGGTATTGTTCGAGACACGCAACCTTTGGGTGAATCCTGAATTGAACAGCGCTCCGAATTTCAAGGGCAGTCGCGTCGGCGTGATTGTTACCTGCGAAGATGGCGAATTCCGCGGCGGACGCGGAGGCGGCATCGTCTACGACAACAAGGGCAAAAAAATGAAGCCTTTCAAAGGCGACGGCGGATTCGATCATTTCCCAGCATTTATCCGAGCGGTCAACAGCCGGAAGGAGAAAGACGTAGCGGCCCATCTCGAGAGCTCCTACAAGTCGAGCTGCCTAGCGCACCTCGGAAACATTTCCTATCTTCAAGGGGAGCAGTCTAGTGTCAAAGACATCGCCAAGTACGCTTCGAAAGACGCTATTTTGGATGAGGCGTACGGACGCTATGCGGATCAGCTAGGTGTCTGGAATATCGATACGGAGAAGGAGCATTGGACGCTTGGTCCGAAACTGGATTTCGACGCGAAGTCGGAGAAATTCACAGGAGGCCAGAGTCACAAGAAAGCCAACAAGCGTCTCAAGAGAAATTACCGCGAGAAATACGAAGTGCCCGCAATTGGGTAGCTTCCGTCGAATTGCGGGAAGTCTGATCCGTAACGGAACGACAGCGTCGTTCAGACCAGTCGAACCGAACACGTCTGCTCGGCGCGCATCGGAATGTCGCAGACATTCCGATACAAAGGAGAAAATCCGTTGCGCTCGATAATTTCTTCGCGATAAATCCTCTCGATATGTTCACAGGTCTGGTTGAAGAAAAAGGAGAAGTACTGAGCTTTCGCGAGCAATCGGAAGCTTGGCGGCTGAAAGTCCGAGCGAGCAAGGTGGTTAAGGGCATTAAGGAGGGCGATAGCATCGCGGTGAATGGCTGCTGTCTTTCGGCGGTCGAGATTGCCGGTCGGAGCGTCGAATTCGACGTGCTAGAAGAAACGCGAAAGGTGACGAACCTGAAAGACTTGGATATGGGCTCGAGCGTCAATCTAGAGCGCAGCTTGCAGTTCGACGGGCGGGTTGGCGGTCATTTTTTGACTGGGCATATCGATGGGGAAGGAAAGGTCGTCGAATTGAGCCACAAGGGGAATGACGTGCTTTTGCGAATCAAGGCTCCCGCGAAGTTCGCGAAGTATCTCGTGTACAAAGGCTGCATAGCGATCGACGGCATCTCGCTCACTGTCGCGGCGGTTAGAGGAGGCGTAATGTCCATTTGGCTGATTCCTCACACGCTTAAAGTGACGACGCTCGGCGATCGGCGGAAGGGGGATTCGGTGAACCTGGAATTTGACTTGCTCGCGAAGTACACCGAGAAGATTCTCGCCAGCCAGAAACGCTAGATGAAAGAAGAGCTGAACTCCGTAATCGATGAACTGAAGCGCCTCCGTAAGGAAGGCGTGGGTCACGTGTACGTATCGGACGATTCGATACGAGGCCTGACGTCAGCGTTGGCGACGGCGGCAAGCGCGG
>JAJFLS010000665.1 GCA_021772595.1 Opitutales bacterium | reverse complement strand
CGGCGGTAATCGGTCACTCATTTTCGATCTTCACTGGATTTCGTGGAGGCAAAGGAGTGGCGGCGATGCTGGGCGGCGTGGCGGCGCTTATGCCGGTTCCGGCCTTGATCGGCATTGGCGTGTGGCTCGGGGTTTTCTATTCGACGCGCTACGTTTCGGTGGCGTCCATTTTGATGGCGGTTAGCTTGCCGGTATCGAACTTGATTCTCGGGTCGAGTGCCGCATTGCAGTGGGTATCGATCGCTTTGGCAATCGTCGTGATCGTCCGCCACAAAACGAACATCAGTCGATTGATGCGGGGCGAAGAAAATCGCTTCGAAAAAAAGAGCGCCGCTTCGGCAGACGAAGGCGACTCGAAAGGAAACGAATGAGCGAACGAGTTATTAATATAGGCCTTTGCGGCTTCGGGGTTGTCGGGCAGGGCGTTCTCGATCATTTGGAACGCAAGCGGAGCGTCTTGCGCGAGCAATTGGGCGTAAACATCGTTGTATCGAGAATCGCGGTACGGAATCTGAGCAAAGCCCGCGACATCAATGTAGACCCGTCGATCGTGTCGGGCGACGCGCTTTCTGTGGCGCTCGATCCGGATGTGGAAATCGTTTGCGAACTGATGGGCGGAACCGGGATCGCTCGCGAAGTAACGGTTGCCGCGTTGAAAGCGGGCAAGATCGTTATCACTGCCAACAAAGCCTTGCTCTGCGATCATGGCGAGGAGCTCCTTTCGCTTGCACGGGAGCATGATGGGCACCTTCTGTTCGAAGCAAGCGTCGCCGGAGGGATTCCGGTGATCAAGGCGATCCGGGAAGGCCTCGTCATCAACGAGTTTTCAAGCATCTACGGCATCCTGAACGGGACGTGCAATTATATCCTGACGCGCATGGCCAACGAAGGCTTGAGCTATCCAGAAATTCTCGTCGAAGCCAAGGAACTTGGATACGCGGAAGCAAAGGAGTCGTTAGACGTCGACGGAATCGATGCCGCTCACAAGGCGGTTGTGCTCGCCTATTTGGCGCATGGCAAGTGGGTTGCTTTAGAGGACGTGCGCCGGCAGGGGATCACTGATATTTCGCAGGAAGACATTCAGTTCGCGAAGAATAGCGGCTACGCGGTCAAGCTTATCGCAGTGGTCGATCGGGACCGAGCGCTGAATTCATTGCGCGTATCGGTTTTGCCAACACTTGTGTCGAAGCAGTGTTCTCTGGGAAGCGTCGATGGCGTTCATAATGCGGTCGCGATCCACGGCGATGTCGTCGGCGAGACGGTTTACATCGGCCCGGGCGCTGGGCGCGACGCCACGGCGAGCGCAGTTATCTCGGATGTGGTGGACGCGGCGAAACTTTTGATTTTCGGCGGACCGGAGGGCGGCTATCCATTCTTGGATCCGGCGCCGCGCAATGGTTCGAACATCGTTCTGGCGAGCGCCAAGGACCTCAAGTCGCGCTACTATGTGCGGCTGGTGGTTGTCGATAAGCCGGGAGTGATGGCGGAGATCGCTTCTGTACTGGCGGCACGCGAAGTGAGTTTGGCCAGCGTTACTCAGAAGGAAGTCGGCGAGGATGAAGAGCGCGTGTCATTAATTATCACTACGCATCTCACAACCGAGCAAGCGATTCTCGATGTGGTGGAAGATCTAGGAAATCTGGAGAGCCTAGAAGAGAAGCCGTTTAGCATGCCGATCGGCAACTTTGCTTGATAGAGAGAGCACTTTCGAAATGGCGCGTATCGTAAAAAAATTTGGCGGGACTTCTGTGGGCGATGTGGCTCGTATCCAGAATGTGGCTCGCGTAATCAAGAGCGAATACGACAAGGGTAATCAAGTGGCCGTTGTTGTTTCAGCTCGCTCGGGAGTCACCAACGAATTGATTCGCCGGGCGAAGGCGATCAATCCCAATCCGGAGGATCGCGAGATGGATATGCTTCTCGTGGCGGGCGAACAAGAAACGATCGCTTTGACTGCGATGGCCTTGCATGCGCTTGGAGTGGACGCGTTTTCTATGACGGGCGCGATGGCGGGGATCAAGACCGATCCCTATCACACGCGGGCGCGCATTGTCAGCATGGATTGCAAGCGGCTAATCGAGCACTTGGAAAATGAGCGCGTGGTGATCGTGGCCGGGTTTCAAGGCGCGAACGAATCCGGACAAATTACGACGCTTGGTCGCGGCGGGTCGGACTTGTCGGCGATCGCTTTGGCGAAAGGAATCGATGCGGATCTTTGTCAGATTTACACCGACGTCGATGGCGTCTACACGGCCGATCCGCGAATCGTCTCTAAAGCTCGCAAGCTCCCGGAGATCAGCTATGAGGAGATGCTCGAACTGGCTAGCCTCGGCACAAAAGTCATGCAGGCTCGCTCGGTCGAGTTTTCCAACAAGTTCAATGTCCCTTTTGAAGTCAGATCCAGTTTCAACAACAACCCAGGCACAATTGTGAAAGAGGAAGTTAGCTCAATGGAGGACGTCGTGGTTCGCGGCGTCGCGCTCGACAAGAATCAAGCCAAGGTGATGATCACCAATATCCCGGATAAGCCCGGCTCGGCGGCGCGGGTCTTCCAGGGGCTCTCCGACGCGAATGTGATCGTGGATATGATCGTCCAGAATATCGGCCGCAACGGCGTGGCGAATTTGACGTTTACCGTGCCACGCGACGACATCGACCGCGCTTCGAAATCAGTCGAGGCCGTGCTCGCGGAACTCGGCGGCGGCGAAGTCGAGCTCATAAGCGATATCGCGAAGTTGTCAGTTGTCGGCGTCGGCATGCGGAGCCACTCGGGCGTGGCAGGCGAACTCTTTTCCGCGTTAGGCGAGGCGAAGACGAATATCCAGCTTATCAGTACATCCGAGATCAAGATATCGGTCGTGATCAATGAGTCGGAATCCGACGAAGCGACCCGCGTGGTGCATTCGGCCTTTGGCTTGGACAAGGAAGACTGAATCGGTTTTTCCCATGAAGTTCGTAAGCACACGAGGCCAGACGGAACCGCACAGCTTTACTGAAGCGGTGAAGGTAGGGCTGGCTCCCGATGGCGGGCTGTTCGTTCCGGAATCGCTTCCTGATTTGTCGGAAGAGCTGCCGTCGTGGAAGGGGAAAAGCTATCCGGAATTGTGCCACGCATTCTTGCGTCATTTCGCAACGGATATAGATAGAGACGAATTGAAAGCGCTGATCGACGACGCGTATTCGCATTTCGATCACAAGGATCACGCGCCGCTCGTTAAGCTCGACGAGAAGATCAGCGTGCTGGAATTGTTTCACGGACCGACGCTGGCGTTTAAGGACTTCGCCTTGCAACTGCTCGGCAAGCTTTACGAGCGGCAGGTGGCAGCGACCGGCGAATCGATTAATGTGCTTGGCGCCACTTCCGGCGACACCGGCGCGGCGGCGATTAGCGGCTTGCTCGGCAAAGAAGGCGTCGACATTTTCATACTCTATCCGGATGGCCGCGTTTCGCCGCTCCAGGAGAGGCAGATGACCTGCACGGAAGATCCGCACGTATATCCTCTTTCCGTTACAGGAAGTTTCGACGATGCTCAGGCTGCGCTGAAGGAGGTGTTCGGCGACAAGCAGTTTAGCGGGGAAGTCAATTTGTCCGCAGTGAATTCGATCAATCTCGCTCGGATCCTCGCTCAGTGCGTCTATTATTTATACGCGTGGCTGCAGCTTCCGGACGATGCACGGGAGAAGACCACGTTCGTTGTTCCGACCGGGAATTTCGGAAACATCCTCTCGGGCTGGATGGCGTCTCGCATGGGAATGAAAGTCGCTGGCTTCCGAGTGGCGACCAATCGCAACGATATTCTCGACCGCTTCTTTTCTTCTGGGAATTATTCCGTGGGCGACGTGGCTGCGAGCTTGGCTCCGTCGATGGACATTCAGGTGGCGTCGAATTTCGAGCGCTTTCTTTACTACACCTTCGGCCAGAATTCGGAAAAGACGCGATCAGTCATGGCGCAGCTTAAGGACCAGAATGCGTTTCAGGCCGACGATCGTTCGGTTATCCGTTCAATGAGCAGCTCTCGGATGGACGACGCCGAGATTCGCGAGACGATCAAGTCGGTGTACCAGAAATACAATTACATCGTGGATCCTCACACCGCGTGCGGCTTTAAGGATCTGGATGCGCTCGAGCACTGCTTGATATTATCGACGGCCCACCCAGCGAAGTTTCCCGATGTGATTGAAGAAACGCTTGGGCTGGAATCCACGCATCCGACATTGGAGACCTTGAAAACGCGTGCCATCGTGAAACACCCGCTTTCCCCCGATGTGGATTCGATAAAAGAATTCATCGCATCGAAGCAATCATCCGATCAACAGTAGAAGAGTTATGAGCAAGGCAAAGATTTCCGTTTACGACACGACCCTGAGAGACGGCACGCAAGGCGAAGGCGTCTCGTTTTCCGTGACTGATAAATTGCGGATCGCGGAGAAGTTCGATCAGTTCGGAATCGACTACATCGAAGGAGGCTGGCCGGGGTCGAACCCGCGCGACATGGCGTTTTTTGAGGAGGCGAAGAAACTCGACTTGAAGCACGCCAAGATCGCGGCCTTCGGCTCGACGCGTCGGGCGAACTTGAAAGCGGAAGAGGATCCTCAGCTGAAAACGCTTTTGGATGCGGATACGCCGGTTGTCACCATATTTGGGAAAACTTGGCTGCTGCATGTCACTGAAGTTCTGCGTGTTAAGCCGGAGGAAAACCTCCAGATGATCGAGGATTCGGTTCGCTTTCTTAAGGAAAACGGACGCGAAGTGATCTATGACGCGGAGCATTTCTACGACGGTTACGCAGATAGTCCCGAGTACGCGATGCAGACACTAGAAGCCGCGGTGCGCGGGGGCGCGGATTGCTTGTCTCTGTGCGATACCAACGGCGGCAAGATGGTCGGCGAGCTTTCGGAGATGACGAAGACAGTCGTCGAAAAATTTCCTAAAACGCAAGTCGGCGTGCATTGCCACAATGACGCGGGAGTAGGGGTCGCCGTTTCGCTCGCGGGGATTGAAGCCGGCGCGACACACGTGCAAGGTACCTTCAATGGTTACGGCGAGCGAGTGGGCAACGCGAACCTCACCACGATCATTCCGAATCTGGCGTTGAAGCTCGGATTCGAAATGAATTGTCTTCAAAATCTGGATAACCTGCGCGACATATCGCTCTTTCTCGCGGATCTAGCGAACCAGTCCCATGACAAGAAAGC
>JAJFLS010000664.1 GCA_021772595.1 Opitutales bacterium | reverse complement strand
CGATCGCCACCTCGGGCGCCTTTGCCGATGCGGCCAGCACTGCTAGTCTACTGCTCGACTTCGAGCAATTGAAGTCCCTGTCTCAGAAAGAAAAAGATCTGTCTTTTGCTGTGTATTCAGAAACGGAAAACCATACGCGTGGTCCATTCTTCAAATAGAAACAAGCCAATTGTAGGAGCTTGCTTGCAAGCGATTTTTCCGATCAGTTACCTAGCCAAGTCTGTCGCGGGCGAATCCGCAGCTACAGCATCTTGTAAATGACCCAAGTCGACCAATCACGCGCGGATCTATTCCTCGTCTTGCCCTGCTATTGCGAGAGTCAACGCTTGCCTGGCTTCTTGCCATCTCTTTGCGAGGAAATCGCCGCGTCCGATCTTTCCGTCAGAGTCCAAGTCGTCGATGACGGCTCGCCGGTCGAAGAATCCTCGGCGGTCAAATCACTGGTTGAATCGCTCAAGGTCGACTTTTCCTTTTTAGAAACTCCATTGCTGCTCAAAGAAAACCAGGGCAAAGGCGGCGCAATTCGATCCGGCTGGGATCTTGGCGGAGAAAGCGACGAGCTCGCGTTCGTCGACGCCGACGGCGCCGTGCCTGCTCCCGAAGTGGTTCGATTCCTCGAGCGAGTCAGTGCGCAAGCGGATTCGAAGCGGATTCATCTAGCGGTTCGCAGCCTCCAAGATGGCCGAGAACTGAAGCGGACGATCTCTCGGAAGATCGTAGCCAAGCTGTTTAATTGGCTCATTCATTTTCGCTACAATATCCAGTTATCCGATACGCAATGCGGATTGAAGACCGTACCTGGATCGTTCTATCGATCAACAAAGGATGGCTTAATTCAAAACGGTTACGCGTTCGATCTAGAGCTCATTCTCGCAGCAGATCGAAGCGGGCTATCCATCGAAACCATACCCGTTGACTGGAAAGAAGTCCCCGGTGGCAGCACCAATCTGAAAGACGGCCTGACCTTCCTCAAGCAGTTGATCAAGCACTCGGTTTGAGGGTGATTTGATTCTGCTCTTTAGAGGAACAAGCACGGGTCGAGCGTTGTTGGAATTGATTGGTTAACAACGTTCCTCAGTCGCTCTGCTCATTCGTCACTTGATCCCTCGTCAGGACTCGGGGCAGGATCGCCGTTGCACGGCGGCAGGATTCGAAGTACGGATTGGCTCGTCCCGCTGAGCGTATATACGTCAACTTTAGACGGGGTTCCAAGTGTAGGAGCCTGCTTGCAGGCGATTTCCTTCGCCATAACCCAGGGAATTAATCGCCTGCAAGCAGGCTCCTACAATCGTTTCTCCCGTTCAAATCGAATCCTGCCCGCGACGCAGTCGTGGATCCTGCCTTCGCGCAGCGAAGATCAAGCGACTGTGGAGCCTTGTTAAAAACAATAATTAGAGGAAGCAATTTCTCCATACTCGACGAACCTACTCGTATCTCAACGCTTCCAGCGGAGGACGTTTCGCGATTCCTAGGCTGTTGAGCATTCCGGTTATCAGAGTGAGCGATCCGATTATCGCGACCGTCGCGAAGGTCATCCCCCAAGGGATGTAGAGTTCGATCTTGAAAATGAATTTCGTGACAGCCCACGCTCCTCCTAGAGACAGGGCAATTCCAGTCACACTTCCGATCCCGCCGAGAAGAAAATACTCGATCGCCATAATTCGCCTCACTTGCCCGACACTCGCTCCGATCGAACGCAGCAAGACGCTTTCTCTCACTCGTTGATAGCGACTCGTCAACACCGCTGAAATGAGAGCGATCAGCCCGGTGAGAATCGTGAAGGACGCCATGAACCGTACCACGAATCCGATCTTGTCGAAGATCTCTTTCAGGCTCTCCAGAATCATGGAGAGATTGATGGACGAAATATTTGGAAACCGTTTCACAATGTCGCCTTGCATCGCAACAACCGATTCCGGGGTGCTCGCTCGGGCCGCGATTATGTGATTCGCAGGCGCTTCTTCCAGTACGCCGCTTGGGAACACGACAAAGAAGTTTGGCTGCATCTGTCGCCAATCGACTTTCCGTATGCTGCTCACAACCGTATCGATGGGAAGTCCCTGAACGTCCCAGCTAAGCGTGTCTCCAATTTTCAACTTCAACGCTTCGACCATACGCTCCTCTACTGAAACATGTATTGGGGCCGAATCATCTAAACTCCCCTCAGAAACGAAATCGCCCTCCATAAGCCGCTCATGATCGCGTAGAATGCTTCGATAGGTCGATCGGTATTCCCGCGCGAGCGCCCAGCCTTCAAGGCCGTTCGATCGATTTCTTCGTAGTTCCGCGACGGGCTGTGAGCGTACATGAGTTAAACGCATCGTCACCATCGGGTCATGAAAATGTACGGGAGCGGTATAGGAGTTCGCGATCTCCTTAACGGAATCCACCTGGTCCGCTTGCACATCGAAAAATATGGTGTTGGGCCGATTGTCCTGATCGTTGATTTCACCTCGCTTGAGGATGCTGACTTCGCACAAATAGAGCGTGTAGATGAGAAACGCTCCCATGCCGATCATGACGATAAGAGAAACGGTTCGATTGTTTGGACGATAAAGATTGCCCAATCCTTGCCTCCAAACAAACGGAAGCGTTTTCGGCGAGGCCAATCGTAGCAGTGCACGCAAGGCAATACCGGTGACGGATAGTATCAGGATTGCCGCGACAAGCCCGCCAAAGAATCCGAGAGCTTCCCTACGCGAGTCGGTTTGCATGATCGAAAAAGCCAAGCCAAGCGCTCCTATCAGTGCGGATGTCAGCCAAACCAACCAATCCGCGCGGGCGCGATAAACGCCCACCGAAGAGCGAATCGCTCGCATGGGCGAGAGCTTCCGCAGTGGCAACAATGGCAAAAAGGCGAAAAGCGATGTGAGGCCCCATGCGAAAACGAACGCTTCGAGAATGCTCGGCCAGACGAATTCGAAAGGCAGTTCGAACGGAAGTAACTTCTCCACCACTTTAGGCACTGCCGCCTGGACGCCCATCCC
>JAJFLS010000663.1 GCA_021772595.1 Opitutales bacterium | reverse complement strand
GACGGCTTTCCGCTAATGTTCCGCCGCAGGGAATTGGATTTACAGTCGAGACGCCTGGTTCGGACGTCATTGACCATGGTACGGAATTTGGGGTTGAGGTCGATTCCAAGTCGCAAAGCGAGATTCATGTATTCAAGGGAGCGGTGGAGGTGAAGGCTCGCGAGGCTCTTGTGGAATCGGTTCGCTTGATAACCGATCAAGCTACGCGAGTGGATACGGAGTCCGGCGAATCGTCCGGAATAGCGGTCGCTCCGGAGCGTTTCATTCGGAGTTTCGAGGAACCGGTTCGCTTCTACTCGGAAGAAGTCAGGAACCTCAATCCTGCCGTTTACTATCGCATGGCAATTAGCGATGACGGGATCACCTTGCTCGATCGATCTGGCAACGACATTCACGGACGTATCGAACGAGGAGAGATGCTCGAGTCGGCCTTCGCTCCGGGACAAATTGGCCTTTCTTTGCGCTTGCAGGGCGTTTCGAGCAAGGCCTACGCGAAGGTGGCGGACTATCCTAAAGCGACTGAAGGCCTTCTTTCAGTCGTAGGCTGGGTCTATGCCGAGTCGCGTCCCACCTGGGCGAGTATTGCCAAGAACTGGGCTTTTGGTGAGACGGGTCAGTTTCACTTGGGGCTCAGGGACTTCGAAGGCGGGCTTGAGGTTCAGATTAGAGAGGCCGATGGCGGAACCGTTTGGGTAGGCGTTGAGGATCCTTTCCCTCTGGGAGAGTGGCAGCACGTGGCTTTCGTGGCGGATGGGGAGTTTGTACGTTTATACCAGAATGGGAACGAGATCGCTCGAGAACCGTACGACGGACTTGTCGATCCGACCTTTCCGTCCTTGGGCATTGGCGTGAAACTACCGGGGAAGGGGAATCTTGAACAAGAGGGTTCCGTCGGGTATTGGGATGGCAGAATTGATGAGCTAGCAGTTTTTAATCATGCCTTGACTGCGGAGGATATCAAACGACTTTACCGATCTCCTGATAAGGTCGAAGTTGTGGCGTCAAATTAGGGCTGATGCATTTGCTACCTGAAATGCGCAGCCTTGGGTAGGGAGGACCGGCTCGGTCCTCCGAATATATTTCCGGCGCGGAGGACTGGGCCAGTCCTCCCTGCCAAATTTAAAATAAATCTGCCGTATCCATTATGAAAAGACATTCTATACTCCAGGCTATTTCTGCTTTGATTGGATCAGTCATCGCATCCCTGACCGCTTTTTCCGCATCGCCCGATCGTCCCAATATTGTTGTCATCCTGACTGACGACCAAGGCTACGCGGATATCAGCTTCAATCCAGATCACCCGAAAGAGGTGTCCACGCCGCATATGGATGCGCTTGCGAAAGAGGGGATTTTCTTTTCCCAGGCCTATACAAGCGGACCGGTATGCTCGCCTACGCGGGCAGGAATGATGCTCGGTCAATATCAGCAGCGAGTCGGCGTCTACACGGCGGGCGATGGAGGGAATGGCTTCGATCCGAATTTGCCGATTTTTCCTTCGTACCTGCCAGATGAATACACGAGCATTGCGATTGGAAAATGGCATCTTGGACTCGACGATGACTACCCGGAATTAAAGTGGCATGCTATGAGTCGCGGATTCGACGAATGCTACAAGTTTATGGGCAGAGGCGGGCACGACTATTTTAAGTTAGCAGGTGTTAGCGGAGACGACTATCAGCCGATATATCGCAACAAGACGCGGTTGAAAGACATCGAGTACGAAGGTTACTTGACTACTCGGCTGACCGAAGAAGCCGTCGCGTTCATCGATCGCGAAAAGGACGATCCGTTCTTTCTCTATCTGGCCTACAACGCAGTCCACGCGCCGGCTCAAGCGCCGCGTGAGGACATCGATCATTATAGGAACAAGTATCCCGGGATCAGCGAAAAACGGGCCATCCTCATGGCCATGCTTTACCACTTGGACGAGGGGGTTGGAGCGGTCGTGAATAAATTGAAGGACGAAAAGGTTTGGGAAAACACGCTTCTCATTTTTCTAACCGACAATGGCGGCTCAGGCGTGATGGAGGCGAACAACGGAAAGCTGCGCGGCTTTAAGCAGGTGCTTTACGAAGGCGGCATCCGTACGCCATGGGTGGTCAGTTGGCCCGCGAAATTCAAGGGCGGACGGATCATCGATACGCCGGTGATTTCATTCGATATCTTGCCTACGACGCTGGATGCGTTGGGAATCGAAGAACCGACCCAAAATCCCTTTGATGGAAAGAGTCTCTTGCCTCTTCTTTCCGGGACTTCTGACGAGCATCACTCCATTCTTCATTGGGATATCGCTGGACCGAGGGAGGAATGGGCGGTGCGTCAAGGAGACTGGAAGGCGTTCAGCTCTCGAGGGAAACGGGAGCTCTTTAATCTCGCCGAGGATCCATCAGAAACCACTAATGTAATAAAGGAGAACCCAGCTAAGGCGAAGGAGCTTCTTGAACTGCATGCTGCCTGGAAAAGGGACGTAGTCACCTCAGCGAATGGGAGTAAATCGCCTCCAAAGACGGAAAAAGCGACGGATGCCGATAAGCCAAAACTCTCCAAAGAAGAACGGGCCAAACGAAAGGCCGAACGGGCAAAAAAGCAGTAAAATGGCATCTGTCGCGAATCGAATCCTTCTCCTATCCTCTTTTTCGATTCTGATTGGGTTCTGTTCCAAAGGAATTGCTGAAACCGATCAAACAGTTGATTCCCTCAATGTCGTGCTCATCCTCGCGGATGACCTCGGTTATGGGGACCTTTCCTGCTACGGTCAAACCGAGTATCGCACTCCCCATATCGATCAATTGGCAGCCGAAGGCGTTCGGGCGACCGATTTCTATGTGGTGGCTCCCTATTGCGCGGCCTCTCGGGCTGGACTGCTAACGGGACGTTTTCCGCTTCGTAATGGGATGACGCGAAATCCGCATCCGGATAAGGGCGACTACAATATCGATAATATAGGAATTCGAGCTGATGAGTTAACTTTGGGCGAAGTGTATCAGAATAAAGGATACGCAACCTCGTGCATTGGAAAGTGGCATCTAGGCCACAAGGAACCGTCGTATCCTGTAAATCATGGTTTTGATGAATATTTCGGAATTCTCTATTCCAATGATATGCTCCCCATTCAAATAATTGAGAATACCGAGATCGCGGAGAATCCCGTCGACCAAAGATATCTTACTCAAAAATACACGGATAAAGCGGTGGATTTTATCGAGCGGAATCGCGACCGCCCATTTTTCCTCTACTTGCCTCACGCCATGCCGCACAAGCCACTTGCGGCGTCGGACGCGTTCTATACGCCTGAGACTCCCGATGATTTGTACCATGATGTCATCCGGGAGCTGGACTGGTCTGTAGGGAAGATTGTAGAAACCTTAGAGGCTAACGGTATCCTCGAAAACACCATTGTCATATTCATGTCGGACAACGGCCCTCATTTCGGTGGAAGTTCCGGAGGATTCAAGGGGAAGAAGTCGACTCCTTGGGAAGGCGGGATTCGGGTGCCGTTTATTATTCGATATCCAGCTTTTTTCCCGAAGGGCCGTACGCTTTCCACGCCACTATGGTCATTAGATCTTTTTCCTACGCTGTTGGATTTGACCGGAGTCAAGTTGCCGGACGGGCTCGTGATTGACGGCGAGAATATTGTAGAGATTCTGAAGGGAAACCGAAAGTCACGCCCGCCAATTTATAGCGCTCATAACGAGGAGACTGTCACGATCCGCGATGGCGATTGGAAGCTATACTTAGCGAAACCACGATATCTCTCAGCTCGGGATCTTGATCCGGATTGGGTAGATCCGACGTGGCCTAACGGGGTGACTATTATCGCTCAGTCAGAGCAGCCAAATTCCATGCAGTATCCGGGTATAGTGCCCGAGAAATTCGACAACGATTTCCCGCTGTTCAATTTAGCGAACGATTCAACCGAGTCAGTCGATGTTTCTGCTAGTCACCCTGAAGTTGTTGAACAATTGAAAAAGGAATATCTCCGATTTCTGGCGACAATGCCGCAGTTGGCGAATCAAGGGGCTGTCCGTCCTAATGATTGAAGAGAAATCAGATGGATAGAATCTGATTAAAGCACTTACTTTCAATTGCAGGAGCCTGCAAGCAGGCTCCTGCATTCGGCGAACCGTCGCTATTCCCTCACGCTCTGCCGATGTGGAGCGCTACGCTGCCGAGGGCCATGGGGATCGCGATTACATCGCGAAATCCGGCGTCCTCCAATTCGCGCGTGATTCCGGCGCGATCAGGAAAGGACTCGATCGAGCTGCAAAGATACTTGTAGGCTTCGAGGTCTCTCGTGATCAGGCTCGCGAAAAACGGCATCACGCACTTTAGGTAGAAGTAGTAGAAAGGTCGATACAGAGGATGCGGCTGCGAGAATTCCAGAATGAACAGATGGCCGGTATCCGATTTCAGGACACGCATCATTTCGAGCAGGCCTTTGTGGCGATCTTCGAGATTTCGATAGCCGAAGGAAATGGTGATAGCGTCGGAGCTGTTTTCGTCCAGGGGCAGCTCTAGAATATCGCCGACGCCGAACTCGATCCGGGGCTCATTCAAGGCGACCTGTTTCCGCTTGGCCTCCTCTATCATCGGAGCGCAGAAGTCGAGCGCTTTGATCCGCGTAGAATCGGGAAGATCCGCTCTGAGGGCGAAGGCGACATCGCCGCTACCGGTCGCGAGATCGACGACAGTCTCGGGGTTGCGAACATCCACTTCCTCTACGAGCCGGTTTCGCCAGATCCGGTCGATGCCGAAGCTGAGCATTCGGTTGGCCAAGTCGTACTTCGACGCGATTCGGGCGAACATCGAATTGACTTTTGAAGCGTCGGGCATGGGAGAGTGTGCGATTCGTCTTGTAGGAACCTGTTCGCAGGCGATTGGTTTTATCGCCTGCAAGCAAGCTCCTACAGCCTCGGACTAGAAAATTATTCGCTAGAGCTTTGCTCCCCTTGTCGGTAGCTTTTAACTACCCATTCGGATAGTTCCTTCTCCGAGTTTTCGACGACGGACTTGGTAATCGGGAAAACCTTCTGTCCGGTGTTTCTCGAAATGAGCGTGAGTCCGTGATGGAAGTCGCGGAACTTCTGTTCGCACAACGCGCGGATGGTCTTGTCGATATCGAGGCTTTCTTCGACGAGGGCGATTTTGGCGTCTTCGTCGAAATCGAGCGTGAATCCATGCTGGGCTTCGAAACGCTGGGCGTAGGTCGTTACTTCCTTTGTAAGCACGCTGCGCTGTTCGGACAGGTTTTCCCGGAGCAATTGCTTCAAGTTGGCGGCGGGGTCGTCCACGGTGGTATCCGTGATCTCGAAGCGTTTGATTCCGGTGGAGGGCAGCTCGAATTTGAAATCGCGGAAAACCTTCTCGAGAACGGTCATGAGGCCGCGGGCGCCGGTCTTTTCCTTGTAGGCTTTGTCTGAGACTTTCTGCAGGGCTTCCTTGGTCGCATCTAGCTTGATGTTGTAGCCCTCGAAGTCGGCGATGTACTGGGCGAGGATGCTGCCTTCGGACGAAGTGAGAATCTGCATCAAATCGGCGGAGCGGAGATGTTGGCAGGCCACGCGCACGGGGAGGCGGCCCACGAACTCGGGCTCGAAGCCGTAATCGATAAAGTCGCGGGTTTCGACTTTGCTGAGGAAATCCTCTTCTTCATCTTCGTCGTCGCCGGTCGCCTGAGAGGCGCCGAATCCCAGAGTGGTTTGCGTCAGGCGCTTCTTGACGGATTCGCCGAGCTTACCGAACGCTCCGCTAACGATGAACAGGACGTGGCGCGTATTCATGGTTTTCTTACGCGCCTTGCCGGTTTGCTGGAAATCCATCATGGCCTGCATCTGACCGAGCAGATCGGTTTGGCTTTGGAGGTTGACATCGGTCTCCTCCATCAGCTTGAGCAAATTGATCTGTACTCCGCGTCCGGATACATCTTTTCCGTTTTCGCCCTTGTGCGCGATCTTGTCGATCTCGTCGATGTAGATGATGCCGTACTGGGCGAGGTCGACGTCGCCGTTGGCGTTTTTCACTAGATCGCGGACGAGGTCATCGACATCGCCGCCGACGTATCCGGTTTCAGAAAACTTGGTCGCGTCGGCTTTTACGAAAGGGACGCCAATCAGTTTCGCGACGTTGCGCATCAAATAAGTCTTCCCGACGCCCGTGGGCCCGAGGATGATGATGTTCTGCTTCGCGTAGTCCCGCTCTTTCAGCTCGGGATTTTCCAGGCAGCGCCGCACGTGGTTAAAATGGTCGCAAATGGCGACGGAAATAACTTTTTTCGCTTCGCGTTGTTGGATGACGAATCGGTCTAGATAGTCGCGGATTTCCTTGGGTTTCAGGTTGAATTCGTGGATTCGACGCAGGGTTTCCTCCCGTTCTGGGTCCTCTTCGTCGGATTTCGGGGGCGTTTCGGAAGATTTTGAGGCGGCAGCGCCGCTTTGCGGGCCGAAACCGGCTCCCATTGGGAAGAATGGCTTACCCTGCTTGAAAACATGGTCTAAATTCTTCTTCAGCTCCTCCATTGGGTCGCTGGGATCTTTATCATTACTCATTTGCGGTGGAAATTGCATGGCTTTGATGTTGACGCAACCTAAAGTGTGAAAGTAAGTTAGAGTGAAATAACGTTTTGAACTTCTAGAAGGAATCATAATGTCTAATAATCTTACCAAGCGCGATATTGTTCTGAAGATTTTCGAGAAGACGAAGGACATTCCGCAGAGCAAAATACAAGAGACGGTGCAGATGACTCTGGACACCATTCTCGACGCCTTGGCAGAAGGGCGAAATGTGGAGTTGAGAAACTTTGGTGTTTTCGAGGTGCAGAAGCGCAAGGCCCGTGTCGGGCGCAACCCTAACCGTCCGGAAACCGATGTAGTAATCCCCACGCGTGCGGTGGTCAAATTCAAGGCGGGCAAAGTCCTTAAAAGCAAAATTAAGGATATCAACCTGGAAAATCTCTAGTCGAACTCGAACTCTTGACACCTGGTGCAGGCGGCGTATGCCGCCTTTTTTATTAGCAACGAACCATGTCGAACTTCAAGTCACTGCCCGGCTTCCGCGAATTCTATCCCGAAGCCTTTGCCGAACGCCGATTCATTTTCCAGATCTGGCGCCAAGTCGCGCGTCGCTTCGGCTTTCAGGAGTTCGATGGTCCGGTGCTCGAATCGCTCGATCTGTTCAAGGCCAAGTCGGGCGACGAGATAGAGTCCCAACTATTCTGCTTCGAGGACAAGGGCGGCCGGGAAGTTTCGCTGCGCCCTGAGCTCACGCCCACGCTCGCACGAATGGTGGCGGCGCGTGCAAACGCTCTGAAGCGCCCGATCAAGTGGTTCAGCATCGGAGACAACTTCCGTTACGAACGCACGCAGAAAGGCCGACTGCGGTGCTTTACGCAGCTGAACGCCGACATTCTGGGCGAGGCGGGTCCGGCAGCGGAACTGGAGCTGATATCGTTGCTCATCCAGACGCTCCAAGGATTTGGCTTGGGTCAGGACGACTTCTTCATCCGGCTGAGCGATCGCAATCTGTGGATGCTCTACTTGGCGGCTCAAGGCTACGAGGCGGACTCTCCCAAGATCCTGGAGATCGTCGATAAATGGGAGCGGATGCCCGAAGAGGCGGCCCGCGAGAAGCTGGGCGGCATCGCGGGCGAGCGCGACTCGGCTCTCTGGGAGTCGATCGACGCTTTTCTGAAGGTGAGGGATTTGGCGGAACTTTCGAAAGCGTTCGCGTCATTCGCCGGCGAGACGGATGCGAGCGAAAGCCTGCAGGCGCGGCTCGATGATTGGAACGTTCTGCTCGATGGCTTGGAGGCGATGGGCCTGGCGGGATTTGTCGAGATGGACCTGAGCATCGTTCGCGGGCTCGCATATTATACGGGATTCGTTTTCGAAGCCTTCGATCGAGCGAAGGAAAATCGCGCGCTCGCTGGCGGCGGGCGCTACAACGACTTGATCAAGAAGATGGGCGGCCCGGACATGCCTGCGGTCGGATTCGGGATGGGCGACGTGGTATTGGCCGACATCCTGAAAGAGCGGGGAATTATGCCCAAGTTCGTGGACACGGTGGACGCTTATCTGGTGATCGGCGGCGACGCGGAACGCGCCGCGGCGCTGGCGGATGCGAATGCATTGCGGCAGTCGGGTTTCTCCGTGGACTATCCGTTCAAGGACCAGGGATTCGGCAAGCAGTTCAAAGCGGCCAGCGCGGCCGGAGCTCGGTTCGCATTGATCTACGGCTCAGAAGAACTCGAAAAAGGCGTGGTAAAGCTCCGCGACCTAAACGACCGAAGTGAAGAGGACATCCCCAGGGAACGTCTACTGCTAGAGCTGCGCGAGCGTCTGGGGTAGGACGGATTACAAACAGGATTCCCGCTGTAGCCGCGATCGCTGATCGCGGTTGGTCCTGTGAACTATTCCGCGATCAGCGATCGCGGCTACAGTATGACTTTGTCGGGTGCGGACGATGTTAAAGCGAATTCGAGGTATAGAGGAAAGTTTTGTTCAGTCGGAATGAGATTCCGGTTCATTGATCTGTCTTGTAAATGCAATCCGGTGGCTGTACTTCGTCTGAAGTGGGAATCTTGTATGATAGTACTGTGTGTTGCGGCATAATATATCGAATTTCGTACTGCTGGATTGTTGCGTTGCTGTGCTTTGGTCTTTGCGTGAGCGTTTTTTCGGATTCTCTTGATAATGGTTTCGCGGAGCCGCCGCGATCGACGGCTCCTGCGGTTTTCTGGTATTGGGTGAGTGGTAATATTTCAGAAGAAGGGATAACGAAAGATTTGGAGGCGATGGCGAGTGTCGGAATTGGGGAGGCATTTATCGCTAATGTGGACGTGAATCTCGACCATCGCGGCGACGTGGAGATTC